>NZ_SMKB01000026.1:0-51523 GCF_004348575.1 Actinomadura sp. 7K534 | reverse complement strand
GGTGACCGCCCCCCGCTTCCCCGGCGCTCCAGGACACGCCCTGCCCCCGGAGCCGTGCCACCACCTTCCGCCGAGCCCATCCCGGCGCCGGTATCGGCGCAGCCGCCATCACCGCAGCTGATGGCGCGCTTCGCCACGGGTGTCCGGCGCGGCCAGGCCGAGCAGCGGCAAGGCCGCACCAATGACCCAGAGACCAGATGATCACCGCCCCGGACATCGGCTGTTTCACGCCCTACGGAGAGATTCGGATGACGCCCCCCATACCACCGCCCACCGCTGCTCCCGCAGCCTCACCACTTCGAGCTGCATCGGTTCCAGCGGGTGACGGCTTGAGTTGGCTTCTCCAAGAGTTCGCCGACCGGGTCGCTGGTGCCACCGGCGCTTTGCTGGTGTCGCGGGACGGGCTGAAGATGGCGGTATCAGGCTTGGACACCGCTGGGGCGGACCGCGCGGCCGCATGGATGTCCAGCTTGCACTCCCTCGCCCGGTCCGCTGCCACCCTCGTCGGCGCTCAGGACGGCGGATTCCGACAGGTCATCATCGAGGATGCCGGCGTCCTCGTGTTCGTGGTGAGCGCCGATTTCGCCGCCATGACCGGGCCGGGTGCCGAACCCGACCTGGTCGGCTGTGTACTCGGTGTCCTGGCCGAGCCGGACGCTGATCCCGGCGTGGTCGGCTACGAGATAACCCTGCTGGTTAAGAGCGTGGCCGAGCACCTGACCACCCGGGCTCGCGGCGGCCGGGACACCGCCGGGGACCGGTGACCATGCTCGACCCAACAGGCCACCGCCCTTCAGACGCCCCCGTCATGGCAGCCGCGACGAGACCAGCCGCTGCTGTCGAGTGGGATCAGGCATGGGAGACCTATGACGCAGAAGAGGTGCGTCCCTACGCCATAACCGGAGGCCGGACCCGCCCGCAGCACTCGATGCGGCTTGTGACTCTGTTGGAAGCCGCGGATACCGCACACGTCCAAGGGCTTGGCCCCGAGTCCGCCCATGCGGTCGAGCTGTGTCGGGCGCGGCCCTGCCCGGTCGCCGAGATCGCAGCCCGCCTTGGTCTGCCAGTCCAGGCCACCAAGATCGTCATCAGCGACCTGATCGACCGCGGTGCTCTGGTCATCGCCCGGCCCGGCCCCGGAGCGTCCGACGATCTGCAGGTGCTGGAGGCGCTGCGTTCCGGCCTGGAAACGAGGCTGTCCGATGTCGCCTGACCACGCTGAGACCACCGGACTTTCCCGGCGCGATTCCGCGCCCTTAACGGCGAAGATCATCGTTAGTGGTGGGTTCGGTGTCGGCAAGACCACGATGATCGGCGCGGTCAGCGAGATCGAACCGCTGACCACCGAGGAGCGACTGACCGTGGTCAGCGACGGCATCGACTCTCTCGCCGGAGTGGAGGACAAGACCACGACCACCGTGGCGCTGGACTTCGGCCGCCTCACCTTCGACCAACAACAGCAGATGGTGCTGTACCTGTTCGGCACCCCCGGACAGGACCGGTTCTGGTTCACCTGGGACGACCTGGTCATCGGTGCGGTCGGCGCCGTCGTGCTGATCGACACCCGCCGGCTAACCGACAGCTTCGGCCCGGTCGGCTACTTCGAGCAGCACGGTATCCCGTTCGTGGTCGCAATCAACGAGTTCGCCGACGCACCCCACCACTACACGCCCGCCGAGGTCCGCCAAGCCCTCGACATCCCCGGCCACGTGCCGATCGTGTGCTGCGACGCCCGCGACCCGCACGCTGCCATCACGGTCCTGCTCACCCTGGTCGACCACGCACTCGCCCGCCCGTACCCACCTCAGCAGCCGCACCAGCCCATCGCCCAGGAAGCTTCCGCATGAGGTATGACACCGACACCGGACCGCACGTCCCCACCTGGCACGACACGGCCGAACAGCGCATGAGGTCGCTCGCTGAACTCGGCCTGGGCGAACCGGACACCGCGTTCGACCGGTTCGCCGCCCAGATCTCCGGCGCGTTCGCTGCCGAACTCGGCGACCACGGTCAGAACCTCTACGCGATGGTGAACCTATTCACCGAACATGAGCAAACGTTCGTCGGGCTGCATATCCCGCCCGGTGCTCGGCCGGTTGACCGAATCATGCGGCCCGATCATGGGTTCTGCCCGGAGATGCTCGAACGCACCAAGGCGCTGATTCTGGCCGACGTGTGCGCCAATCCGCATTTCGCGTCCAATCCGGTGGTCGACAAGCTCGGTGTCCGCACCTACGCCGGAGCTCCACTCATCAACCAGCCGACCGGGACCGTGCTGGGCACTGTGTGTGTCATCGGCACCGAGCCGCTCCCTAGGGACACCGGTCAAACCTCGCTCGTGCTCATCAAGCGGCACCGTGACGCACTCATGGACGTGCTCGCCCAGCGAACCGGCGCCGGCGGCCGCGGCGCTAGAGCGGCGGATACCTCGCCGCAGCGATGACGTCTGCCGGATCCGACCGTCCGGCAGTGGCCCCAAGTGGAAAGACATCCCAGGAGGTTTGATGTCAAGCAACAGCGCTTTGAAGGTGGTGCGACCAGGCGGTCGCTTCGTCGTAGAGCGTTCCGGTCTTGAGGCAGCCGTGCAGGATGCCGACGAGCCGGTTCGCGACCTGGCGAAGCGCGGTGTTGTAGTTGGCATCGCGTCCGCGCTGCCGTTCGTAGTATGCGCGGGCGCCGGGCGACTTGGTAATCGCAATGGATGCCTGCATCAGCAGCGCGTCGATGAGCCGATCGTTATGCACGAACCGGGCGGCTACAACCTTTCTCTTGCCCGAGGCGCGGGTGATCGGGGAGGTGCCGGCGTAGTTCTTGCGGGCCTTGGCGGTGACGTAGCGGTCGGGGGCATCGCCGAATTCTGCGAGCACCCGGGCGCCGAGGATTGGCCCCAATCCGGGCTGGCTGAGGATGATCTCAGCGGCCGGGTGCCGCCCAAAATGGGCTTCCACCTCTTTGTGCATGGCAATGACCTGCTGGTTCACGGTGCCCAGCACGGCAATCAGGGCCCGGGCCGAGGCCGCGTAGGCGGCGGTGACCGCGGCGGGCTGTCCCAAGTGCTCGGTACGCAGTGCGGCCTGGATTCGCGCGGCCTTTTCGGCGATCTTGTAGCGGCCCGCCTTCTTGAGCGCTGCGCTGACCTGCGTGATCGTCAGCCTGGCGGCCGACTCCGGGTCGGGAGCCTTGGCCAGCAGTTCCAGCGTGTCAGGCGCAGCAAGGTCCTCAAAGGCCTCCAATGCGGCGGGAAAGTACTCACGCAGCGCGTACCGCAGCCGCTGCGTATGGCGGCCACGTTCCCAGATCAGCGTCTTGTGGGCACGCGTGACCACCTTGACCGCTTCGGCTTGCGCGCTATCTCCGGCGACAGGCCTCAGCTGGTGGGAGTCGGTGCGGACCATGTCGGCCAGCATGTGCGCGTCGGCCGCGTCGCTCTTGGCGCCCGACACCGCCAGGCGTTCCCGATAACGCGCGGCCTGCAGCGGGTTGACCGCCAGCACGGTGTAGCCCGCCGCTACCAGTGCCAGCACCCATGGGCCGCGGTCGGTCTCAATCCCGACCACGACCTCGGCCTGGTCGGCCTCGTCCCCAAGCTGCTCACCGATCATGGCGTGCAGCCGGGCCATCCCTACCACACCCTCGGGCAGCCGAGCTTTGGCAAGCCGCCGTCCGGCGGCATCCATCAGCTCGACATCGTGGTGAGCCTCGGCCCAGTCGTCCCCAACAAACAGTCGCAACGCCTCTCCCATCACCGAAACCGCCGCTCAGCAGCCTGCGGGAGAACCATCAGCGACCTAATCAAACAGTGCTCACGCCCGATCGGGGCGGGGCACGACATCCCAGCAGCGATCAACTCTCCCGGCCGACCGGCAGGGGCACGATCTTTCCTTGGGACTCCAGGTCCTGGGGATGTGAGTGCTCACCTGCCGGCGGCTACCAGCCCGGGAGTCTGCCGGAATGGGCTCACTCCCATGACTGATTAGGGGATGGTGTCCCGTGTTCGAGACCGACGATCACCAGCGCCTGCGCAAGGCCGTCCGGGCCTTCGCGCTCGCCGAGGTCGCGCCGCGCGTGGCCCGGATGGAGTCCACCCAGACCGTCGACGTCGAGACCTCGGCTCTGATCGCCCGACAGGGGTGGATCGGGGTGACCATCCCCCGCCATTACGGCGGCATGGGCGCCGGTCACCTGGCCAAGACCATCGTGATCGAAGAGCTGGCCCGGGTGTCGGGCGCGATGGGCGCCATGGTTCAGGCGTCCCAGCTCGGAGCAGCCAAGATCCTCCACTACGGAACCGAAGAGCAGAAACAGCGGTGGCTGCCGCCCATCGCCGCAGGCGACTGCTTGCCGACCATCGCGGTGACCGAGGAAGGCTCCGGCGGCAACGTGCTCGACATGCAGGCCACCGCCAGCCGCGACGGCGAGGAGTGGGTACTGAACGGCCGGAAGCTCTACGTCGGCAACTCCCACGTCGGGCATGTGCACGGCGTCATCGTCCGCACCGGCAGCGATAATGACACCCGGCGGTCCGAGAGCCTGTCGGCGTTCCTGGTCGAGCACGACCGGCCCGGCTTGACGCTGGTGCCCTACGCGCCGCCGCTGGGACTGCACGGCTTCTCCTTCGGCGACCTGACCATGGACAACGTACGGCTCCCGGCCGCCAACATGATCGGTGACCAGGGCCAGGGCCTCGACGTCGCCTACAGCTCCTCGGTCCTGTACGGGCGGCCGAACCTGACCGCGGTCGCGTTGGGCATCCATCAGGCGCTGCTAGAGCAGATCGTCGCCTTCGCCAAAGACCGCCACCGCCGAGATGCCCCCCTGTCCGCGCTGCCCACCATCGAGCACCGGATCGGACAGACCAGCGAGCGGCTGATGACCGCCCGCACATTGGCCTACCAGGCCGTCCACATGCTCGATCAGGGGCTGGCCTGTGATGACGAGTTGATCAGCGCCAAGTACCGGGGCGTGGAGTCCCTGATCGAATCAGCCCTGGCCGCGATACGAACCCACGCAGCCTGCGGACTCCGCCGCGACCGCCCCATCGAACGCCTGCTGCGCGACGCCTTCCACATCGACGCCCCCGCCGGAACCGGCGACATCCAGCTCCACCGTCTCGCCGAATCCGCCCTTGGTGTCGACCGTGGCCAATGGTCCGAACGCCTTGCCCACCTAACTGCCCTACCCGTCACAGCACCGTCCGCGGCCACGCAAGAGCACGCCGCATGAGCTCGCGTCCCCTGCGGCCACCACCGCTGCCTCGGTCCCGAGTCATCCACTGAGCCGTCGTGCGACCTTTGGCCGTCAACAGACCCCGCCGGCCTGGGGTCGCACGACACCTCCCGTTGTCCGCCCCTGAAACCGCGATCCATATGACCCTCAACGCGCATACGGCCAAACGGAAACCGACCTCGCCGCTCCCGATCAACGACACAACGACCAACAACCCCATGAGCAAACTGATACGCGACCCCGAACACCACACTGGTCAGCTCCGACTCGGCGTCTTCTACGACGGCGGATGGTTCAGCGGCCTGTGGCGATACCTGGCCGGAAATTCCCATTGGCGTTCGGCGCCGACTTTTATCGGCGTCCACGACGTCATCCGCTGGTTCCTGCACCTGCAAGGCCATCCACTCGATGCGGTCACCCTCGACTGCGCGCACTACGTGCTCGGCCGACCCGAACCCGGCAAGGGCGGTGCTGGCGAGCATTGGGACCGTGTCCTTGACCGCTACGGCATCGTCCGCCATGACGCCCTGGTCGTCGATGGCCGCGAGAAGAACGCCGACGCCCTGCTGAAGCAGGTGACCTACCAGCACGCCACCGACCGCGCACTGGATGCGGTGGCTTTGATCACTGGCGATAACGATCTGCTGCCCCTGGTCCATCGGCTCACCCGCGACGGACTCACCGTCGTGGTGCCCAGCCTCCCCGAGATCCGATACACCGATCACACCGGCCGGCGCTGGATCCGCACCTCACCCAAACTCACTGAGGCCGCGACCTACGCGCCCGACTGGCGCGACCTGCTCTCGACCGCAATCGAGCCGGACTACCCGCTGTCCTACCCGTTCACCGACCCGGTCCCCGGCGCCCTCTCCAAGCCCGCCGCCGATGGCTACCGGTACGGGACCGTGAACCGCTGGCACCCGTACGAGAACTACGCCTTCATCATCGACCGGGGCGGCGTGCAGTGGCACGTCAACCGCAACGCCCTCCCGGACACCACGATCCTCCTCGACCTCGCGCAACCGGTCCGGTTCACGGCAGCCCACGTCCTGCAGGCGGCAAGAAGTACCCCCAGGTCCGCGGAATCCAGCCCTACCAGCCACACGGCGCCATCCCCTGACCGAGCCGCCGACCCAACCACCCAATGTCACCGGCGCGTGTCGTCCACACACAGCCCTGCGGTGGTTACACCGGCAAGACCGCCCATGGAGAGAAATGAGTAACGGCAACATCGATGACCTCGGTGTGTTCCGCGCGTCTCGCTATGGCGGGTGCATCACCCATGTCGGCCTTGACTATGGCGGGACGCTGACCAGCGGGGACGGCTGGGTCGACCCCGGTTTGGGTATGCGGCCGGTCAGCGCTGAGGCCGCAGCCGCTGTCCGCCAACTGGTCAGGGCCGGCGTCACCCTCGCCCTCGTGTCCGACACGAAACCAGGCCAGGACCGCCGCCGCGCACTCGAAGCCGCCGGGATTGCCGGCGCCTTCGACGGCAGGATCTATCTCAGTCACGAACTCGCGACCGGCAAGGCCCACCCGCCCTTTTGGACGCACGTCCTGGACGGCCTGGGCATCAGCCCCGGCGAGCTGCTGGTGTGCGGCAACAACATCGACACCGACGTCCGCGCCCCAGCAGCCCTGGGCATCCGCGCCGTCCTGCTCGGACCGATCGCCGCCCGCACTCACCTGCCCCCACACATCACATTGATCAACCGAATCAGCGACCTTCCCGGCCTCCTTGCCGGAAAGCCGACCCCTAATGCCAGCTGGTGTCCGCTCCCGCGCAGCCGTCGGACCACCCAGAAGCAAGGACGGACACACGATGACTCGTGACAAGGTGACGCTCCGCGTGGGCACATACAACTTGCTCGAAGGTGGCCTGGGCAGTCCAGGCGACGACGATGCCCGCCTCCAGCAGCAGCTTGCCCTGCTCAAGCGGCTCGACTGCGACCTGCTCGGGCTTCAGGAGGCCACCTGGGGTGCGCGATCGACCGGCATCGCCGAAGCCGTGGCCGACGAACTCGGGATGGGCTGGAAGTTCCTGGGCCCGTCGAACTTCTACGGCTGCGACCTGGCCGCCTTCGTCCGTGTCGGCGACCACCTCACCGTCGATGACGTCACGCACCTCACCGGCCCGCCGTTCGTCCACGGCCTCGCCAACGTCACCCTCCGGATCAAGGGGCATCCCCGGCCAGTGCAGTTCCTGGTCGGCCACTCGGCCCCCAGCTCCCCAACGGCGCGGTTGGCCGAGGCCGAAATGATCACCGTCCACCGCAAGCAGGATGCGATCTATGTGGCCGACTGCAACGCCATCTCCCTGACCGACGACCTGGACGTATCGGGGATCGACCCGGCCAAGGCCGGCAAGCTCGACACCCGGCCCGCCCAGGCACTTGCGGCGGCAGCGCTGCTGGACGTGGGGGCGCTGCTGGACGACCCGACCCCCACCGTGGGCCACCACCGCGAAGACTCCCTCGCGTTCAGGTGCGACCGGATCCATACCAACGTGCCCGCCGCGTGGATCACCGAATACGGCGTCGAGACCGGCGGCGACCACCTCTCCGACCACCGACCGGTCTGGGCCGAGATCACGTTCGGAGAGACCGAAGGGCCCACATCGTGACCCCGATGGACTCGCTGGACGTCGACCCGTTCGCTTCCCCCAGCCCGATAGCTCGCATCGAGCACCTGTTCTACCTACGCCGCGCGACCCACCGCTTCCTCGTCCGCCACGCCACGACGCTCTGGACCCGAGTCCAGCAGTCCGGCGGACAACTCGCCGTCGTGCCGCCGACCGTCGCCGCGCTCCCCGCCCGGCGGCAGCCCGAAGCCCTGGCCGCCGAGGAAGCCGCACGATTCACCCACGCCCACTTGTACGGCCTCGACGAGGCGGCCACCACCGCCGCCGTAACCCTCGGCGCCGCCATGGTCGACTACACCCACAACGGCGTCGCCCCGGGTGCCCATCGGGCATGGACACCAGTCGCCACTCCACCCGCCCGGACCGGCCTCCTTCGCTGGGCCAGCGGTATCGGCTACGACAGCGTCGGTATACCGCTGATCGCCTGCCACTGGGGACCCATCCCGCAAGGGATATGGCTGGCCTGGTGGCCCGACCACCGCCTTACTGTCCGCAACGACATCACCCAGTTCGGCATTACGCGCCAGAAGGCCAAGCTCGTCCTTGAGGAGTTCGGCCCGCTCGGTTACCCCGAGGTCGCCACGACCCTTACCCTTCGGCCGGACGCGGATCCCGACACCGCCCTGAACGCACACTCGGACACCGACACGCCCGCCGAACTGCAGGAGGACGCGTACCTGCTGGCGCTGACCTCAACCGTCCTGGCCTCTTGGGCGTTGCTGACCACACCCGGCGCAGCCCACCTGATCAAACGTCGCCCCACCGCAGCCCAGGCCACTCGCGACCGCCGCGCCGGACTGCAACCTCGCCCCGCGACCCTGGTCACCGAACCGATCAACACAGCAGTCATTGAGCGGCTTGGCAACGAGGGAGAACCGTGAACCGCGAGCGGCCCGATGCAGAGTCGCGGGTGCGGAGCCTACGTCCGGCGGCGGGGCTTGAGTAGCAAATCGAACGGCGTAGGTCAGGATCGACAGCGCATGGGCACCAGCGATCGGAGTACGTTCGTAGCGGTTGCGATCAGACGCGGGGCCCCAGCAGCGGGCAGCTGGGCTGGTCAGCGGAAGATGAGGCGGGCTGCGGTGGTGATGTGCTTGCCGGTCTGGGCGGCCGTGGCGCGGCTGGTGGTCAGGTCGAGCAGGCAGGCCAGCAGGACGTGGCCCAGGGTGAGGGCCTTGCCCTCGGTGTCGGTCCAGGCCGGATCGGTGAGGATGGCGCGCACCAGGCCAGTGAACAGCTCCCGCCACACGCTCAGGCCGTCGCCGCTGAGATCAGGTGAGCCGATCGCGCTCATCCCCGCGGTGAGCAGGAGTCTGTCGTCGGCGGCCCAGCCGATGATGTCGGCAAATCCGGCGGCGACGCGGTCGGTGTCGGTCCCGGCGTAGTCGCGGGCGGTCAGGTCGGCGATGACCCGGACCGACCAGTCGATCATCAGGCGCAGCAGCAGATGGTCCTTGGAGGGGAAGTAGCGGTAGACGGTGACGGGTGTGGTGCCGGCGCGCTCGGCGACCGCCCGGATCGTGGTGGCCTCCGGGCCGCCCTCGCGGGCCAGGTCCCGGGCTGCGGTCAGGATCCGCTCGCGCCGCACCCGTTCGGCCTCCTTCAACGGCCGGGTGAGGCTGATGGCGGAACGGCCGCGCTCGACGGCCGGGAGCGGGGTCTCCAACGGGGATCAGGCCTTCCTCTCCAACGATAACGTGAACTATAACGTGTTATATGAACGCACCGATGATCAACGAGGACCTGTTCTCAACCGAAGCGCTGGCCGATCCCTATCCGGTGTACGAACGGCTGCGCGAGCGCGGCCCGGTGCACCTGCTGCCCGAGCTCGGCCTGCACCTGGTGGTCCGCCACGAGCAGGTCCTCCAAGCCCTGGACGACCCGGCGACCTTCTCCAGCAATCTGGCCGGGTTGCTGACTGCCGGCGGCGCGGACGGCCCGCGGCTGATGGACATGGGCGGCGCCGCGGTCGACGTGCTGGCCACTGCCGACCCGCCCGCCCACACTCCTCAGCGCGGCGCAGTCGCCCCCACCTTCGGCAAGCGGAACGTCGCGGAGCTGACCGGCCGGATCCAGGAGTTGCTGGCGCCCCGCGTCACCGCGCTGGCCACCGCCGGCGGCGGGGACTGGATGGCGCAGGTCGCCGGGCCCGTCCCGGTCCTGGTGATCAGCCGGATTCTCGGGCTCCCCGAGGATGACGCCGCCCAGATCACCGCCTGGTCCGACGCCGCGATCGAGCTGCTGGGCGGCCTGGCCGACACCGACCGCACCATGCAGCTCGCCGTCGAGATCCTCGATCTCATGGAGTACATGGACCAGCGGATCACCGCGGCCGCCGCGCGGCCGCGCGGCGGCCTGCTGGACGCCCTCGCCGCCGATGAGACCCTGACCCAACCCGAGCGGGTCGCCATGGCGGCGCAACTGGTCACCGCGGGCAGCGAGTCCACCACCAGCCTCATCGGCGCTACCGCGCACGCCCTCGCCAACGACCCGGCCCTGGCCGACCGACTACGCGACTACCCTGACCAGATCGAGGCATTCGTCGAGGAGACCCTCCGGCTGGAAAGCCCGTTCCGCGGCCACTTCCGCGTCACCACTCGCGCCACCATCCTCGGCGGCGTCCACCTGCCCGCAGGCACCCGCCTGATGCTGCTGTGGGGTGCGGCTAACCGCGACCCCGCCGCCTACTCCGACCCCGCCGCCCTGGATCTGCACCGGCCCGCGATCCGATCCCACACCGCCTTCGGGCGTGGCATTCATTTCTGCATTGGCGCCCATCTCGCCCGCCTCGAAGCCATCCTGGCCGTCAAGGCCCTCCTCGGCCAGGGCTCCTTTCACGCGACCTCGACCACCCGGCACCTGCCCAGCCTCATGACCCGCCGCCTGGCACGACTCGACCTTGCCTTCCCGGCCACCCAGCCCTGACCAGTCGTGCAATGCCGCTAAACCGGCGCTTGTAGCAACGTGGCCGAACCGACCAGGGCAGGCGCCTCGGGATACACAAGACCCGCCGTTCGATGAAGCCCAGGTCGCAGTGACGGTCAGGTTATGGATTGGCGGGACGGCCGGCATTGCGGGGCCTCTGGCCGGACCTCGGTCAGATTTGTGGACGGCATCAAAGGAGACCTCGACTTCGGCGGCGATGGTGCGGATGGACTCACACGCCCGGCTGCGGAGGAAACCAGCAGCGCGCTTGTCCTCGCTGACGACCGGGCGGCGCCCGCCAACCGGCCGCGATTGCGCGCGGCTCCAAGCCCCTCAGATCTTGCGGATGATGCCGCTGCGCTTGTCCTCTGAAGAGGTAAGCAAATTCGCCAATAGCTGGTGGGTCTGGTCGTCGGGTTCGGTGTCGAGGTCGGCGAGGCGCGCGGTGAGCAGCCCGAATGTGCGTTGGACGGCGTCTGGATGGCCGAGTCGGCTCTGGAGTTGCATGACCGACCGGTAGAGGGGCTCGGCGTACGGGGCGTGGGTGATGGCGTCTTCGAGAATGGCAAGGGCTTGGTCAGGGTGGTCGGCTTGGAGGAGCCGGGCTAGCCGGGCGAGGGCGTCGATGACGGTGCGGTGCAAGTACTCACGGTGGTTGTCGGCCCATTCATGGTGGAGGTCGCTGGCGAATTCGGCGGTGTAGAGATCGGGGATGGGGCTGAGCGCAGCGATTCGTTCGGGATCGGTGGGAGCCTTCCGAGCGTTGGTGAGAGCGGTGTTGAGGTGCCATAGATCGACGTCGATAAAGTTCGGATCGATGCTGTAGCGGCCGGCGCCGTGGATGATGTACATGGGTTCGCGGAGGCTGGTGGTCTTGCGCAGAACCTTTCGTATGTTGGCGATAGCGGTGTTGAACAACGTGGTCGTGATTTCGGGGTCGTGGTCGGGCCAAAGGGCGCCGCAGCCTTGATCGCGTGTGATCCCGCTGGGATGCAACGCGAGGTAGGCGAGCAGGTCCCGCGCGCTGCGGCGGAGTCCGCTGTGGATGGGGCCGTCGGTGGTGTGGAGACGGACTGGTCCCAGGAGCTGCAGGCGGATGGGGGCCGGTTCGTTGCGAAGGGTCAGGCGGGGCGGTGAAGCGAGAGTGGGACCGACGTGCGTGCCTTCCGGTGCGGGTTCGGCATTCACCGGTGCTCCTGGCGTGTGAGCACCATCGGAGGGAGCGGCCGCGCCGGTGGCGCTGCGTAGCGTGAGAAGCATCCCGGCGGCGTCCTCGGCGGTCAGGTGGAACAGGTTCGCCCCGGTGAGGTTCTCGGCATGGACTCCTTCCGCGTGTGTGACGACGACGTCCTCAAGGCGCAGACTCGTTCGAGCTGAGGAGATGTCGAGGAGTAGGGCGCCGATTCCGTGCCTGTTTCCGAGTTGGGTGATGGCTTGCACGGTCGCGTTGGCTTGTTCGGGGACGGACGCGACCAGCAGGACGCTGGGAAGCGGCTCCGCGGGATCGGCGGTGCGTAGCGCAGGGAGGTCGGCCTGGTCGGAAGCGTTCAGAAGGCGAGCTCGGCGGAGAACCTCGGCTTCGAGATGGGTGATGGCCGTCCCCAAGTTCGGTGTGACGGTCAAGCCCGGGACGTCGGTGGGCGTGTCGACGGAGAACAGCGTTTCGGCGTCCGGCTGAGGGATGAGCAGTTCGGCGCGGTCGCGGCCGGCTCTGGCGAGGAACTCTGTGGCGATGGCCCGTGCAGCTGCTTGGAACCCGTCGCCCGATAGGCCGAGGCTTAGCCCGGCCACTGGCAGAGCGATGAGGGCCCCGTCGCGCGTACCGATGCTGACGTGGTCAGGTGCCGCTGCGGCGTTGCCTTGAGCGACGAGCTCGACGTCAGATGGAGGGGGTGAGCCGGCGTTGACGTATGAGCTGTCGAGGTGCTTCTTGCGGGCTCTGACCACTGCGGCGGCTGGCATCGGCTCGGTGGCTTCGGTGCCTTGCGCGGACGGTTCGCCGATAAGACGTCGTCGGCGTCGGTGCAGTCGGGTGGCGGCGACAGCGACGCTGAGCGCGGAGGCCAGGCCGAGACCGATATAGGAACCAGAGGGCAGGGTGAAGCTCGCCGCGGGATGAACCTCGTCCACCGTCTGTTGGGGCGACGATGGCGCACTGGTGGGCGGCGGAGTTCGTGGCGGCGCCACGACCGGGTCCGGTATTCGTGACGGTGCGGCCCGCCCCGGCCGTGGAGCTTTCTGCTGTTCACCGGTTTCCTGCTCGGCAGGTGCCGAGTGCCGTCCGGCGCCGGGCGGACTTTCCCGAGCAGGCGAGGGCGACGCGGAGGTCTTCCGCGGACGGGGAAGCCGTACACGCTGACCCGGGCGGAGCTCATCAGGATCGGTGATGCGCGGAAGCCCTTTGGGCTGGGCGAGATCGCGGCTGGCCTTGAATATCTTGGGGTAGAGGCGCCCGGAGCCGTAAGCGCGGCGGGCCAGGCTCCACAGGGTGTCGCCTCGGTGGACGATGCGCGTTTGCCAACCTTGCGGCTTCGGTTTCGAGGTCCTGTCACCGAGCAACGGTTCCCACTCCGTGCTCTCAGTGGGTGATGTGTTGTGACCGGACAATGGCTGCTCAGACGTATGCGAGTGGGCGTCCGTGGTGACGTGGACGGCGGCAGAGGCGGGCGCGGTCAGGGGTGCGGTGACTCCGAAAGCGAGAGTGGCGGTAGCGACAAGGTTCCGGGCCAGGGTCTGCAGAGGCAGGACGGGACGAGGTGGGTACGGCGTGACCTTCCCCGCCAAGCGGCTGAGCGTTTCGACGCAGGTGGAGGCGGCGAACAATGCCCAGGCTGCCCAGCCGAGCGTTCGGATGGCTACCAAGAACAGGTGCTGGTCGGTGTCGGGACGCATCAACGCAGCCATGACCTGCTCACCGGACGGAAGGGCCCTCGGAATGGGCCAGCCGGCAACGGCGTACAGGCCGATCGGGACGCCGCTCAAGAGGATGGCGAATACAAGCAGGGCACCCAGTCCCCGCAGGATGTCGACCGTCCGAGTGTGTGCGAAGCGATTCATGGCTGGCGAGGTCCTCGCACTCCTGTTGTCAGGTTCGCAGTGGCGGTGCCATCAGCTCGCAGGTGCTCGATGCCGATGACGGACAGGAACAGAGCGGGCCGGGTGATGGTGACGTGGACTCGGATGGAGTGGGCACCGGATGAGGTCACCGTCCCGGTGTAGCCACCGGCTTCTAGGTAGGCGCGAGCGGCCCGGAGCCCAGCTCGTCGGTCGACAGTGAACTCGCCGTCGGCGTAGGCACGATCGAGATCGACATGACCGGCGCCGGCGCGGGCGGCTTCCTGGGCAGCGGTGTTGGCGTCCTGGCGCGCTTCGAGCTTCTGCTCGAAGTCGACGACGGCACCGAAGAACACCACCACGACCAGGGTGAGAATGACGGCGAAGATGCTGATGCTGCCCTCGTCCTTACAATGACGGCGGCTCTTCGTAGGTCTCGCCTTCTCTGACGTCATGAGCATCATCGCCCTCGATACGGGTCGATCGGTGAACGGTGAGCCTTGGTGACGACCCGTGATCCCGGCATGCCGGGTAGCGCCACATCGGTGAGCTGGATGACACACGTAACGCGTGCGGAGACCGTTGCTGGCTGCCCGACCGGACGCTGGAAACCGGATAGGTCGAGGCGAACCGTCGGCGTGCAGTGCAAGCCTCGGTCACGCAGTGTGGTCATCGCGCTGGAGGTCGCCTCGGCGCGGGCTTGGGTGGCGGTGCGAGCGATCGAGGCGTGCCGGGCGGCGTCAGCAGCAGCCTGGGCGACGATGGCACTGCCGTGCTGTATGCGCATTACCACGAGAAGCCCTGCCAGGAACGCGATGAACAGCGGCGCGAGTATGGCCACCTCAACTGCCGCATTGCCCGCATCGTTGGTAGAAGCCGAGTTGCGGTCCGCGCTCATGGCTGGTCCGGCACGGTGAACCGCTCGCGCGGGCCACGGACGGTGCGGGTGATGGCGAAATCAAGGCCGGGCAGGATCGACGGCGCGCTCCCCGACACCTGGACGGCGATGGTCGTCGTCCCCGACAGCGCGACGCTCGGAGATCGCAGGATGGGCTCGGCGCGTGCGAACTCCAGCGCCGCGGAGCGGCCTTGGGCCGCTCCGCCCTCCCTGGCCCGCGCCACACGGAGCCCCTCCTCGGCCGCAGACAGGGCTACGTCCCGGGCTACCGAGACCATCACCGTCTGTGCCAGGACCAGGAAAAGCACTCCGACAGCCGGGAACACGATCACGGCGGTGACGGTCGTCGAGCCCCGGTCCCCTTGTCCAACTGCGAGTGGGCGCGTCATGGGCCGGTGGAACCGGGGATCTTGTTGATCCAGCCGTTCACCTTGCCGGCGACCGCGAGGTAGACGGTGAAGGCCAGCCCGGCGAACCCGGCAACGATGATGATCGTCTCCACCACGCCCGAGCCTCGGTCGCGGTCCGAGTCGAGGTCTGCGAGGCGGTTTATTACGGCGGTTATGGCGCGCGTTGCTGCGGCGTTAAGCGTGTTCATGACTCCCCGAATTCGTGGTGCGTTAGCCGGATGCCAGGAGCTTGGAGAAGAACGGAAAGCCGATCAGGATGACGAAACCGAGCATGAGCAGGGACGTCGGCACCCACATCGCGGTCGTGCGCGCGTTGGCCTCCGCGCGTGCGGCGGCTGATGCCTCATGCCGCATCGAGGAGATCTTCGCGACAAGGACGTCGTGCATTTTGGCGCCCTCACTTCCCGCGATCTCGGCCGTATGGGCCAGGTCGGTCAAATCCCGGACGTCGATGTCGGCACCGAGGTCGGCGAGTGCGCGCCAGGGCTGCTGCTGAGCGTGCCGCGCCCGGGACAGCGCTTGGTGGATGCGTTGGAACGGCCAGCCATCGGTGACCTTCGCGGGGTTCTCCAGCGCGGCGTTCAGAGCGGCACCAGCCTGGCGCTCCAGGACGACCAGCTGCAGGTAGGAGGTGAAGGCGTAACGGAACTCGCGGCGACGCTGCCGGCCCTTGGCGCGTACGTTCCAGTCCGGGACGAGGGACAGCACCGCCGCCAGCACCAGCCCGGCTAGGACCGGAAACGTCCAGGGCAGCGAACTCCCAGCCACTCCGACGAGGACGGTCAGCAGCGACGGCACGGCGAGACCTGCGAGGAACAAAGCCAGCTTGTCCAGCATGAACCGCTCGACCGGTCGGCCAAGCAAGGCCAGATCCGTGCGTGGGATGGCGAGCAGCCCGACTGGACGCCCGACCCGTTCGGCCAGCCATCGCCCGACTCGCTCTGCCAGTGGCGCTGAATCGTCACGGACCTCGGCTGACGGGAACGGCACCGGCTGGATGCGAGCCAGCGCGGCTTCCAAACGCGGCGGTCCGGGCCACAACTCGCGGACGAGCAGAATGAGTCCGGCGGCGAGCATGCACCCGGCGAGAACGGCGATCGCGGTCACCGGCCTACCCCCGCTTCGGCACCGGCCACCGAGCTGGTGGTGCGCAGGAAACGGGCGCCGGTCGACAGGACGGCGAGGCGATGCATCCAGCACAGGCCGGCCGCATAGATGGCTGCGACGACGGCGAGCACGGTTTGCCCGAGAGGGGTGTTGTAGGGGTCGGCGAGAGTCTGTGATGACGCGAACAGCACGCTCAGCACCCCGACCGAGGTGACGATCACGAGCAAAGTCGTGCGCAGCCCGGCTCGTTCGGCCTCGACCTCCCGGCGGACGATCACCTCGTGCTCGACCGCGTCGGACAGCGAACTCAACGCCTCGCGAGTGCCTGGGCCGCGGCGGCTGGCAGCCAGGAGCAGGGCGCACGCAATCAGGTCGCCGATCGGGTCGTCCAACTCGTCGGCGAACGCCCGTAGCGCCTGGTCGGTGTTGGCGTGGTTGTTCAGCCGTCCGGCCAGTCGGCCTACGGACTCGCTGACCGCGGCGGGGGCGACGCGGGCGCTGTCGGCCAGGGCCTGCTCCAAGCCACGGCTTGCGCCGATCATCTCCGCCAACCGCCGGGACCACTGCGCAAGCGCCTCGAGCCGCGCGATGCGCCGCTGCGGCGCTCGCCCCGTGAGCATCGGTGGCAGCGCGTACGCCCCTGCCCCCACCGCCAGCGCCGCCACAGGCCACCCGGACAGCAACAGCACCGCCAGACCGCCGCCGATCGCGCCGAGGACCCGGTTGCGGCGCTCCCGCCATGCCCGTGACCGCACCACGCTCCGCAGCCGGGACGGTGGGCGGCCGTCCCACTCACCGATCTCGGCGCCCCGGATTCCGCCCACCAGGACGACGACGCCTCCGGCGGCGCACACGCCCGCGAATACGGCCGACAAAGCCGTCATGCCCAACCTCCGTCTCCGGGCGCGGGTGCCAGGACTCCAGGGTCGAAGCCGTGTTTATGGAGTTCCTCCATCAGCCGGGGGCTGATGTGCCCGTCTTCCGGCATGGCGCGACCGTCGGGGCCAGGGGTGAAGATGAAGTTGCGGGTCGGTTCGGCGGAGTCCGCAGGCGGACCGATCTCCATCACCTGGGATACGTACCGATCGTTGGTGGCCTGATCGCGTTCCAGGTAGACGATCAGTGGCTCGGCCAGGCCGAACATCAGATGTACGTCGTCGGCGCCCAGGCCGAGGTCCGCGCGACGGCCGAGCTGCACGACGCGGCTGAAGACGTGCTCGGGACGATGAACGTGCAAGGTGCACATCGAGCCACGCGCGCCCGAGTACATCACTTCCAGCATCGGTGCGAGCTCCCCGTGCCGAGCCTCACCGACGATGACCCGGTCAGGGTTCAGCCGCAGGCATGCCGGCACCAGATCCTGCAACCGCACTTCACCGGTGCCCTCGGAGTTGGCCTGACGTGCTTCGAGGGCGACCACGTCGTGGTGCCGGTGTGCAAGGCGGGGGTCGTCCAGGAACAGCTCGAAGTCGCTTTCCAGGGTGATGACCCGCTCCTGGGGAGGGATCTCACCGGCCAGGGCCCGCACGAGCGTGGTCTTGCCGGTGTTGACCTCGCCGCACACAATGATGTTCCGGCGCGCGGCGATCGCGGCTCGGAGGAACTGCTCAAGCGGCGGTGTGAGGGTGCCGAGGTCAGTGAGCTGCCGCAACGTGATGTCGACCAAGCGGTGCACCCGGATCGCAAGGTGCGGGTGCCGCGACACCCATCCGACGACGGCCAGCCGCACGCCGTCGTTGAGAGCGACGTCCAGCAGCGGGGAGGCGTGGGAGAACTCGCGCCCCGTGTTGCCGCGCCGCGCCAGGAGTTGGACCCACTCGATCAGGTCCTTGTCGGTCTCGGCGACCGGCGGGCCCGGCTCTTTGGAACCGTCGGTGTAGCTGATCCAGGTCTGTCGGCAGCCGTTGACGACGATGTTCTCCACATCGGAACGCTCCAGGAACGGTTGCAGTGCGCCCAGCCCGAACCGCCGGTCGAACACCTGCTGCGCCACGCGCCGCTGTTCGGACGCGGAGGTGACCCGCCCAGCGGCCATCTGCTCGTGCGCCCATACCCGGACTTGCGCCTCGATCAGCTGCCGGGCCTGCGGCCGGTCGATCCCGTCATCCAGAACGTCGACGAGCCGCGCCGACACCTCACGGATCGCCGCCCACGTGTTCACCTCGCCGCTTTGCTGGACGGGAATCGAGAGCGGGGCCGACGTCCTTGCTTCAGCGGGCTTCCAGCCGGCCGCGGTCACTGGGGAGCCCCTGCCGCTACGGACGCTGACCGCGTTACCTCGTCTTCCGGTGCGGTAGGCGGTGCTGCTGAGTCCGTGACGGCCGAGTGAAGCCGTCGTCCTAGGATCTTCAGGCACCGCACCAGGAGTGAAGTTCTGAAGGTCAGCCGGGGTCGCGCGCCGTCCGACAAGACCTGGGCATCGGCGGGTGAGGACGGAAGCTCGGCCAGAACTGGAACCTCCAGTACGCGTCTGAGTTCAGCTGCGCTGTAGGAGCCATCGTTGATCACGCAGAGCCCGAGCGTTGCGTGTTCATTCACCACGCTCCTTACTGCCTCCAACCGAGGCTTGGCAGCATCGACCTGCGCCAAGGTGGGTTTGAGAACCATGACCACCGCATCCGCGGCCTTCAGCAGTTCCACAGGGGTGCTCTTGCCGCCGACCTGCCCCAGGTCGGCGATCACGTCGCCATCCCAGGCCGTCAATGCCTCGGCCAGTCGAGGCCAGAGAGGCCCTAGCCGCGCCCCATGCTGGGGATCACGGATACCGTGCAGCAGTTCCACGCGCCCGTCGTCCACGATCGGCACCAAGTAGTCCTTTAGCGGCAGCTGCGCGTCCTGTTCGGCCTCGGCCGCCATCCCCAGCCCGAGCAGGCCAGGACCGGCTGATTCGCGCATCCGGTCGGCCATGAACCCCGGGAGCACCCGGCGTCCCATCGGGTCGCACTCGGCTAGCAGGACGCGTCCGGGCCACAGCAACGACATTCCGAGCGCCGTGGTGGAAACCCCCGGAGCTCCTCCGGGAGAGATCAGGCAGCACAAGCCCATCGCGCTCACCCTCGCCTTTCGGTCACCACGAGCACGACCAATCCGGCCGCCGCCTGCTGTGCCACGGTGCTGCTGTCGGATTCAGTCACCATCAGCGACACCGTCACGGTCCCTTCGGTGTCCGGGCCTTCCACCTGGTCCACCACCCCGGCTACATCCCGCATCAGCCCCGGCCGGGCGCTGCCTTGCACCGAGCCGCCGACAGAGGCCGGCTCGCCAGTGGTGAACACCACGCGGACGCGCCAGCCGGGAGCGAGACCCGGCGGCACAGCGCTGGTCTTCAAGGGCACCGTCACCAACGCCTGTCCAGGCTGTGGATTCTGGTGTGCTGCCAGCTGCGAGGAGGCGAGCAGCGTGCCCTTCCGCAACCCCACCGCGGCCCGCAGTCCGACCACCTCCCGCAGTCGACTCTGCGGGACCGTCGCCACCTCGGACTCCGTCGCCACCCGCACCACATCCAGGTCGGCCTGGACGAGCTTCTGTCCGACCGGAACATCGCGCGCCAACCGCACTACCGGCATTCGTTCTCCAGCCGAACGGAACAGGTGCACATTCGCCAGGACGGCGAACGCCACGAGCATCGCGCCGACCACGATCCATCCCGGGCGCCGCTGCCGCGCCAGCCGCTTTGTCGTCGCGGGCATCGGCCCACCGGTCACCTTCGGAACCGCCGGCCTTGGCCGGGTACCGCCGCTGGACTTCATCGAACTCCTCATCCGTACAGGCCCTGCGCCTCGGTCACCCGCAGGCGGAATGTCGTCGATCGCGTCAATGGCGGCAGCGCACCGCCGGATCCGTCCGAGCCCCGCCACGTGCCGCCCCACGTCACCGTCACCCGGACCCGATAACTGCCACCCGGTTGGGTCGCCGACGACCGTGCGTAGGTGTACGAGCAGTTTGTGCGCTGCGCGGCCGCAGGCTTGGACGGGTCATATGCCGTGCCCGGCCCCGGGCAACCGACGACGTGCCGTTCGTCGCCGGGCTTGATCGTCAGCCGCTGCGGGACCGCGTTCACCTCTGCCCACACCTCGCCGGCCGACGCCCGCCCGCTCAGCGATCGCCAGTTCGTCACCCAGAACCATTCGGGCAATCCCACGAGGCCGGCCTTGTGTCGCGGCGGAGCCGTACGCACACGAGGAGCGGGAATCGGCAGTTGTGACCATTTAATGATCGCCAGGTCTGCGGGCGACCTGCCAGAGCGCTTCTTCGCAGGGCCGGTGGGAAGACAAACCTGAACGTCATCGCCCGCACTCCTGCAGTCGTGTGGGCCAATCGAATCCACCTCATTCCCCTTTGCGGGGGAACTTCCGTCGGCAGGTCTCCCTGACTGCCCAGTAGGACCGCCAGGCTTTCCATCTTTCTTGGCTCCGAACCAGTAACCGCGAATGTTTCCATTGCTGACCGGTGGGAGCGGATCCTGGGGAAGTGACGTCATGGTTGTGCCCGTCATTGGCACCGCCGCGCCCAGGAAGAGTGCGACTGCAACGATCAATGGTCAGCACCCCTTACCGTGGGAGACCGTCTTTGTGACACGCCACCGTCCGTCTGAATCTTTCAGAAGTTGGGCTGTAACGGTCTCCTTGTTGAGACCGCGGTCGATCTTCTTCCTGGTGAGTGTGTTCATGTTCCCGGCGTTGCTGGAGTCCTGGCAGTCGTGGAGCGTTGCGTCATTGCCGTTTACTTCGATGCGCTGTACGTGCGGGATCACGCTTCCGTACGAGGTGACGTTGTCACGCTTCATTTCTTGGATCCGGTTCATCACCTGGGATAGCTGAGGGTCGGTCATGTAGATCGAGAGTTTTTTCCGGCGGCTACTCGCCGGCAATGAGTCGGCGCGATCGAGGGTTCTGATGAACGCGATGTAAGAGCGCTTGATCGCCTCGGTGTCGGACTGTGGCGTGGTGGAGGTCCGAGGTGAGCTGGCTGCTGCTGGCAGCGGAGAGGTACTTGCCTTGTCGGTGCAGCCCACCAACGCCAGCATGGCGACTACCAGCAATAGCCGATGGCGGGGTGTGAGCTTGGCTGGTGTCCGCTGGTGCCCGGCTGAGTCGAACTCCGCAGGCGATTGATCGTTGTGAGATTCGCGCGGGTGCGTATGTCGTCTGGCTGAGTCTGCGGCGCGGTGTTGTGGCGTTGTTGCTCGGAATGCCAGCTTGGACAAACTCTCAGGCAGCACCATGGCGGTCACCCTCCACCCCAATGGATATGGCGGGGAGCAGCGCGATTACCCACTTGCCTTTCGGTGAGAAGGTCCGCTCCACCTGGAGCGCCCCGGCAATCGCATGGACCAGTGGAAGGCCCCAACCGCCCGTTCGGTCGTCCTCGTGCTCAAGGGCTTGAGGATCGGGAACGATTTCGTCCAGGGTCAGGTCACCGATCGTGGCGACCGTCGGCATCGATGCGGAGGCGTCCCAGACGCCGATCAGCAGCCCGAGGCCCTTCTGACGCAGGTGGATACTGATCCGATCGGTTGGCCTCGACGTCCGAACGGCATTAGTCGCCAATTCGCTGATGATTAATTCGGCGTCGTCCAGTGATACTGGAAGGTGCCATCTACGTAGGGTTGTGATTACTTGATCACGGGCCATGCCGACGATCGCCGGCTGGGCCGGGTAGTGGCGAGTCTTGGCATGTACGCTCAGCGTTGCAGTCATAATGATCACATTTCTCGGGGCTGTCGTACGTACTGAATGGTCATCCACGGCGCGAATAACGGATTGAATTGAATGGAAATGTGGATAGGGGATTGCCCGGGGACGCGGGCTTGAAGCGGGTGTTCCTCGCGCATGGGCGCCGCGTCCGTTCACCGAGTCCCGACCCCGCTCGCAATCCTTGGAGCCAAGGACCCGACTTCGGACTGGTGCCTTGCGTCCCCGGGAGCCACCTGAACCTGGTTTCTCAGTACCGAGTGAGTGGGACCCGGGTCAGATCGGCCGGAACTGGTTGTCGGCGCGTAGTCGGCATCTGGCGATGCGTGCTGTTGCCATGGCAGAGGACGGTTCGGCGTTCCTGATCCAACTGACCCCGCGTTGGTGACCGGCATGCGTTCTCGGCGTGTCGATGTGACCGGCGTTGGCGGTTTGCTCTTCTGAGTCGCTTCGCAAGTGGGCGGACTGGTCCATTGGCGTATCTCCCCCGTGGTGTCGTCGCCTCCAGGACGCCTCTTCACTTATAAGTGAAGAGGCGTCACGTAGAGTAGTGAGTCAATCACGGTGTGTCAAACCCGTGTGACCGGCGAAGTGGCGTCCCGGCTCGGAATAGAAGTGACGGCTTCGGCGGGTCAGCACCTGGTGCCGGTTTGCGCCGTGGGGTGATCCGCCTCTGATCGCCCGGATTGGCTTCAGCTGGTGGGGTTCCAGCGAACCGGGAGAGCGCGTAGGCCGCGCATCATCCGGCTGGGACGCCAGTCGAGCTGTTCGGCTGTGGTGTCCAAGCGCAGACCGGGGAGCCTGCGCAGCAGGCTGGTCAAGGCCGTATGGGTTTCAGTGCGAGCGAGCGCAGACCCCAGGCAGTAGTGGGGACCGTGGCCGAAGGCCAGATGACCCGGAGAGGCCCCGGTGCGTGTGAGGTCGAGGGCTGCGGGGTTTGGATATTGGGCGGGATCGCGGTTCGCGGCGCCGATGCTGACCATGACGACCTGCTCGGCGGGGATCGTGGTCGGGCCGTAAGTGACCGGCTGGGTGGTGAATCTGACGGTGGCGATCCCAAGAGGGGAGTCGTAGCGGAGGAACTCCTCGATGGCCGGCGCAAGCCGGTCAGGGGCGGTGGTCACAGCGGCGTGCTGGGCGGGGTGGAGGAGAAGGGCGAGCACGGCGTTGCCGATCAGGTTGGTGGTGGTCTCGTGCCCGGCGACCAGCAGCAGCGCCGCCAACGACACCAGCTCCTGCTGGTTGAGGCGGTCGTCGCGCTGGCGGGCCGCTATCAGGCTGTCGAGCAAGTCCTCCCCGTCTCGAACGGAGACGTCGCGATCGGCGCATTGGTACTTGGCGGTGACCAGGTGTGTCATGTAATCGGCGATGTGGTGGGAAGCCTGGTCGCGGAGGGCCGGATCACCCGAGGTGAACAGGGCGTTGGACCACTGCCGCAGCCGCGGACGGTCTCGTTCGGGGACGCCCAGTAGCTCGCAGATGACGGTGACCGGCAGCGGTACGGCGAACTCGTTGATCAGATCGGCGGTGCCCCTTGGGGAGATCGTCTCCAGCAGGTGATCGGTGATCTGCTGGATGCGAGGGCGAAGCCGGTCCACGGTGGCGGCGGTGAACGCTTGGGCGGCCAGGCGGCGTAGCCGTGTGTGGTCGGGGGGGTCGGTGGCCAGCATCGTGTCTCGCAGTGGCGGAGCGATGTCGCGGCGGTCGCCGAACAGATATCCGAAGCGGCAGGTGTCCTTGCTTAGCCGTGGATCGGCCAGGGCGGCGCGGGCTTCCGCATATCCGGTGATCAGCCAGACGTGATGCCCGCGGGAGGAGACCTTCACCTGCTGCACCGGGCCGTGGCCGCGCAGCTTGTCATAGATCGGGTAGGGGTCGCGGTGGAAGTCGGCATCGAACACGAGGAGCTCCACGATCAAGGTCGGACGGTACGGGGCGTTATCGACATCTAGGACGCGTGTCCTTGGCGGGGTTCCCAGCCGGGCTCGCCGAGATGGAGAACGCCGAGGACACCCGCATCAGCCAGTCGGCCTCGCTGTCCAGGTCGTCGCCGGTACCGCCGTTCCATGTTTCCTTGTCTTGGTGACCGTTCTGAGGATCACGCTCGGTGGCGTCGTTGTTGGAGGTGTGCCCCTCTCCCGGGCGTCCGGACTGGTAGGCGGTCAAAGCCATGCGGACTGAGTTCGCCTCTCGCACTGCCGCTTCCTGACGAGGGTCGAGCGCGGCGCCACACGTGGCGGCCGCGGCCTGTGATCCTGCGCCGGCATCCCGATAGGGGCCAAGGAGCAGCAGCCCGTCGCGGATCTCAATCACCCGGCGGTGGACCCCGTAGCGGTAGCTGAAGCGATCCCGGCCGTTCCTGGGCAGCACGATCTGCGGCATAGCCGTGGTCAACGCCAGCCACAGGGGGTTCAGTCGCTGGTAGGTACGCCTGTACTGCAGCCACCGCACAGGAGCCGCCGCGGCCGGTCCCCAAGCGGGCAAGGTCATGCCGATCGTGATCGCCAGCACCGCCAGTGCAGGAAAACCGACCGAGAACAAGCATCTTGGTGGGTGTAGCGGGCTGGGACACAACCCTGCTGGCTCCGGCAGCAGCGGACGTAGCCGCAGCGCTTGCGTGACCATCACCGCTGTCTTCTCAACCAGGTAGATGACCCCGAGGGCGCATCCCACGCTCACAATCCGCAGCCCGGCCCTCAGTTCGGGACGCGCTGCCGGGCCCGCGTACCGTACGGCGGTGACCGCCAGGACCACCAGTGCCCATCCCGAGAACGCCACGTAGATCAGGACGTAACCAACAAGTGTTGGGCGGTCGCGGTAAAAGTGGCCGAAGTCGATGACCGGTGGAAGGCGGCTGGACACGAACAGCCCGGTCATGACGGTCACCGCGACTAACAGCGCCAATCTCCAACGGCGGATGCGTACCCGGGCCTCCCTGGGAGGACGCGTGACGCACAATACGTGCGCAAGCGCTGCGAAGGCGGCGACCGTCGTGCACAGGTTGGACAGCAGGCGGCCCAAATTGGGGTACACCGCGTTCTCCACCTGCTGCGCGCCGCTCGAGATGAGCACCAGCGCCAGGCCGACGGTCCCCAACAGCAGGCACGTCGATCCCAGTCCGGGCGGAGGAGAGGAGCCGCGAAGGCCACGTGCTTTGGTTCCCGCCGCTGCGAACGCCGCTGCGGCGACCGTCCAGAAGAAGATGTTGACCAACGACAACCCCCGGATGTGCTTGTCGTCCGTTCGCCCATGTGGCTAGTGGCCGTGCTTCCCCCTACCACTCGCTGGCGCCCCGATGGCTTCAGCCGCCTCGACCGGCTTGGAACCCCGGGACATCGAACAGCGCCCCCACGCACCCTCCAACTTGTCGAGTACTTCAGCGACGGCCGGATCAGTCGCGACCCGATGGGCGGCCCGGCGAGGGCGTGAGCGCTTGGCGACCAGAGTCGCGAAATACTCGGCCTCTTGCTCTTGCTCGCTGGTGTAGCTGGTACGTCCCAGCACGGCACGCACCAGCGCTGGGTTCAGATCGGGCAGTAGGTCCGCGGCCAGGTCGCTTACGCCCACCCCGCCTTGGTGACCTGCGATCAGATGGCCGATCTCATGCATCGCAATATGTTCACGATGGAACACCGTGGTTCCCATCGGGATATAGATGTAATCGGCACCTGCGGTAGAGACGTATAGGCCACACAATCCTTCCGGCATCGTAGGGATCTGTATCACCCTCAATGCGCGGCCTGAATGGGTTGCGACGCTTTTGCAGAACTCCTCAAAATTCCATGGGTCGGGGATGCTCAACGCCCCCATACGGGTGCGGCATCGCCGTCGGAGTTCCCCTCCTAGCATCCTCAACCTTCCAGATTCCGTGCCGGGCACTCGTGCTCGGTGACTCGAATGGACATTTCGCTGCCGACTGCATCCATGTCATTACCGACTCAGTTGCTCGGCGATGAATCAGCATCGTTCTGCCTACTTCGTTGCTCCAAGCGAGCGGTTGATTCGATCAGTTCACCGACCATCTGCTGCGCCTCGGGCGATAGTCGTAGAAAGTTGCGCAGGTGTGCGCTGCGTACCCCGGTGTCGCGCAAGACAGTCAGCAGTTCAATCTGCTCTTCGACAGCCCGGAATACTTCGTCGTCAAAGAAATAGGAGGGCGGGACACCAAAGAAGGTCGCCAGGGCTTCCAGTACACGCTTGGTGGGATTGTCGTGCTTTCCGGTTCGCAGCTTCCACAGCGTATTGTGCGAGACCTTCTCTCCGGTCAGCTCTTCGATCGCGCCTGTGGCCTCCTGGAGAGAGTAAGGTCCGCGCCCATCTGGATGCATCCGGCGAAACAGGTAGTCGACCTTGTGGGCGAGAGACGGAACCGCGACGGCATCGTCTCTCCTTTCCGGCGTAGTGTCGCCGCCTACCACAGAACACCCCCTCTCCTCGGACGTTGAAGAGCCTGGGCAACAGTATGTCACCGGCGCTTGGCGCAGGCGCTGAACTTGCCGCACTAAGGTTAATCGGATGTGCATTGGCTACTTATGTCTTTATAGATCTTTTTGCCCGATTCGGAGCGCCGCCATCTACGGCCTGATTCCCTTGAGGCGATCCCAAAAGAATGCACCCGCAGCGAAGAAGCCTCGCTGCGGGTGCAAGCTTGAAATTCAATCCTCCAGGCCCGTGGTGGCTGAGATTCGATCACCTCGAATCGCAGCCAAGAGGCGGGCCTCCGCGTCCTGCCGCCGCTTGTACAGTCGGCTCGCTGGCACGCCCATGTCCCTGGCCATGCGTTGGATGGACAGGCCGTTAAACCGGGTCGCGATGATCAGCTCGGCGCCGGCCGAGGTGATGACTTCCTGCCGCACCGCGTCCAAGAGCAAGGCGATCGGGTCGGTGTCGGAGACGGGTGGGCGACTGGGCAGTTCCCACGGGTCGCAGGGCAGGTGACGGACGTCCCGTCCACGAGCCCGCAGCGCCCCCTTGCGCGCCCACAGCATGAGCCGCGCGGCGACGTGCGGACGCTCGATGTCGATGCGCGGCAGCTGTGCGACGAACTCCGTCAGCAGCTCCGACACGATGTCATCGATGAGCCGGCTCGGACTGGAACGGATCACGCGGGCCGCCGTGTTCTTCAGTCCCGGCATCGCCACACCTACGCAGCCCACCACCCAGGCGGAGTCGCCGGTCCTTGCTCGTCCGACGAGCTCCCGCCACGCGGCGTCCTTCAAGTCGTCCGACGCGGATGCCTCAAGCAGAAGCGTGCGGAGCTCCCCGAGGTCGATCGCACGGGCGGGGAGGCCGTGCCCGACCGCACGTCCGTCGACCGCCAGCGGTCTTGGGCCCGTGGTCAGCAGCTGGAAGGCACGCTCGGCGACGGCTAGCGCGTTGCCGGTGCGCTCGCCGGCGTTCGGGTGGACCGGCCGCTTGCTGTTGATCTGGTTGCTCATGACGCCCCCGGAAGGTCGTGACGGATCGATGGCGTCAGGTATCCGCCACGCCATGTGCACTTCATGAGCACTTCGTAGGCACCCGAGCGTGCTTACGAAGTGCTCATAGGTTGCTCATAATCGCCCTGACCTGCGAAGACTCTGCTCTGGGCGAGGGGTGCGGTCGGCGTGGTAAAGCCAACGTCTGTGCTTAAAAGCCGCGTGACCTGGCCATTTGCTCAAGATCGGTCCTTCGTTAACGGCTTGGCAAACATCAGTCTGCGATGAAGGACCTACGCCACCATGCCAACCGGAGTAGAACTGCTAGAGAGCTTCAATAGTTAGAGTTACCGACTGCGTCTTGCCGGTTACTGGTCTGCCGGGTGTGGGTGGGTTACTCCTGGTGGATGCGGTATGGCGAGGGCGGCGGGTTGACCGCTGCGGAGCGGGGACGGCGGGAGGCGCTGCGGCTGGAAGCGGCCCGGCTGTTCGAGCAGGGCTTGCTGTCGGATGCGCAGATCGGGCGTCGGTTCCGGGTGTCGCGGATGTCGGTGAACCGGTGGCGGCGCGCCTGGCAGGCAGGCGGGACGGCGGCGCTGGCGTCCAAGGGAGCCGGTGGCGCGAAGTGCAGACTGACCAGTGCCCAGGTGATCCTCCTGCAGGAGGCCTTGGAACTCGGCCCGGCCGCGCACGGCTGGACTCAGGACCAGCGATGGACGCTCGCGCGGATCGCCGAAGTGATCTGGGACCTGTTCTCGGTCTCCTACACCCCGGCCGGTGTGGATGTGCTGCTGCACCGGATCGGGTGGAGTGTGCAGATGCCGTCCCGCCGCGCCGCCGAGCGCGACGAGGAGAAGATCGACCGGTGGCGGGAGCAGGTGTGGTCGACGGTGGAAACACCGCGGGCGACCTGGGCGCCTGGATCTGCTTCGAGGACGAAGCCGGCCAGGGGCTGAGGCCGCCCAAAGGCACCACCTGGGGACGACGCGGCCGCGCACCGGTGGTGCACGTCACCGCCCGCGGCACCCACCGGGTCTCCCTCGCCGCGCTCCTGGCCGTCAAGCCCGGCGAACAGCCCCGGCTGATCTACCGGGCACACGCCTACCGCGGCCGAAAACATGACAGGAAGGGGTTCGACGAAGGCGACTACATCCGCCTGCTGGACGCCGCTCACCAGCAACTCGGCGGCCCGATCGTCCTCGTGTGGGACAACCTCAACACCCACCGGTCGGCCCGGATGCGGCGCTACCTGGCCGCCCGGGACTGGCTGACCGTCTTCCACCTGCCGCCCCATGCTCCCGAACTCAACCCCGTCGAGGGCGTTTGGTCACACCTGAAACGGTCCCTGGCCAACCTCGCCAAACACACCATCGACCGGCTCATACGGCTGATCAAAACCCGCCTGAAACGCATCCAGCACCGCCCCGCCCTGCTCACCGCCCTCCTCGCCCACACCCACCTACCAATCGGTAACCCCAACTATTGAAGCTCTTTAGAGGCATGACGAATTTTCGAACTCGGCAATCTGGAGCCTTCTGGCCTGCATGATATCGAGTTATAGGCGATCTACACTTCGTCGTATGGTCCAAGCCTCAAGGCCTTACTGATTGAAGACCGAAGCTTATGTTCCGCCGCGATGACATCATTGAAAAGATCTCTAGTTCCGTCGGAGACGAAACGGTCATTCCATTTCAAGATTGCGAAAAAGTAATGATTTCCAGCCTCCATAACTGAGCTAGACCCTGATCTGTCGATATTTATTTGGAGAGTCCTCAGCGAATCTCGCAGTTCTAGGGAAAATGACTTTCTTGCGTCGAGGATCTTCGTGGTCTCCGCATGGAATTCCTGTGCGAGCTTTTCTAGATTCCTGCTTGAGCGGAGCGCCGACTCGCTTTCCTTGGTCGTCCTCTTAAGGAATTCCTCTTGAGAGTATTGTTCCACTTCCCTGGAGAGATTAAATAGGTTTTCTACGGCTTCTCCGAACTGCGTCATTGACGACCCTATGTTCTTGTTAGGTTGAGTGTCGAAGTAATTGTATTCACCGGAGACCTCTCGCCTTACTTTCTCCATGTGTGTTTGTTGTGTAAGTGATGCGAGAGTCTCTTGAATCTGAAAAAGTGCAACTCTCTGTACTTCGAAGTTGTTGTTTCTAAACTCTTCACGTCGGCCAATCCTATCGCGTCGGAAAGCGCGCTTATCTGTAAGCAATTGTCCGATAATTGTGAGTCCCGAACCGATGGTCAATGATGCGAGTGCAATTACGGCACTGATCCAAGGTGACATGAGCGGTAGCTTACCTTTGGTGCCCAAAGGATGCGGCGGCGAACGTAGGCCAGAGTTGGACGGTTTCGGACTTGGAAGGGTGGGGCCTCGTAGCGTGGCCCGCCGGACGGGCCGGCCGTTGCTGCCAGCCCACCTTGGCCTCCCGTTGCTTACGTGTTGGCCTGTAAGCCGGGTTCTTCGCGGGCACCGTTGCCACCTGCGCGTTCTCGCCAAAATGTCCTCTCACCATGCGTTCTGACCCTCGGCGCTTCTCGTTGTCTCGTACATGATCGCAAGCTCATGTGCCCTTGATGTGCCCCGCTCTGGAGATGCATCCCTGAGCGCTTGACACAACGCCCGATTTACCTGAGCCGGTAGGCAGGATGGCCCAGTCGTTGGCGACCAATCCACCGTCAAGAGATCATTGGCATCAGAGTGCCCCCGGATGGGCCCGAGGCGGGCGGTTCGATCGATGTCGGTGGGTGGTACTCGGCTCCTGGTCACGATCGTGCGCAAGGCGACAGATCATTTCGTCAGGTGGGTCCTGGTCTGCGATGGGCGACCATGGCCAGAGATTAGAACATGCCTTCGATGAGCGCGTTTAGGTCGTCGGGGCCAAACTCGGCATCAAGCAACACCTGCCGGTCATTCTCTGGGATCCACCTCCACAACTGCGCGGTCACGGCGACCTCACGCTCGCGGGGCTGCGGCAGATCGAACCCGGCGAGGGGCGTGTCCTTCGGGTGGTGGAACAGGAAGCGACGGGCACTGTTGACCGCGCACGAGTTGCTGAAGAGCGCCACCGCGGCAACCCCGGCAACACGGATGTCAGCCCCATGGGGCGATATCTCGGGCGGAACCGCGGACGGTAGGTACATAGCCAGCGAGTGGCGACGGGTCATCGGCGCATGAAGGACGGTCGCGTTCTCAACACCGGTGCCCATGCCCATTCGGGTCGCATCGTCGTTCGGGACGACAAACACGGGGTGGTCGCTGGTCGCGAGGGTCTTGCGTTGGAACACGGTGAGCAGCCAGGAGCGGTCGAGGAGTGACTGCGTGACCCGGGGCAGCATCTGCGCTAGGTGCTGCACGTGGTGGTTGGCGTGAACCTGCGCCCGGAGCGGATTCTTGAAGAAGTCGACCCATTCGCGGTCGACGGTCTCGTCGTCGGCCGGTTCGCCTGCGGCGTCAAGGGCCTCGCGTACCCGTTGGCGCCCGCCGGTGATCGTTTCGAGGAGCAGCGCGTGGGTCGCGATCTCGCTCATGGAGTTTCGTACCCCACTACCGCGCAGGAGTTGCAGCGCCAACCACGCGGCCATGGCCACCCGGTGCTTCTCGGGGAGCGGCCACACCCCGGCGGCGAGTTCACGCCATGCGTCGGCGGCGAGCGTCTCGATCTGGGAGAGGGCCTGTTCTGCGAGGTCGGACTCATGCCCGTCGTTGTCGATGACGGTGTAGAAGTCGGTCTGCACCGAGGCATTCGCGATGTTCTGGGTGAAGGTCCGCTCACCCGGCAGCATGATCGTTGTGACTCGGTCGCGCTCGTCGGCGAAGTACCGCAGATAGAACTTCGACACGACGTGATGGCGCCTCGCCTGCTCAGGCACGTTCTGCCCCTCAACACCCGTTCCCGCCCAGCCAAGGTCAGGCTAGGGCGTCCCAACGATATATAGTCATGTTTGCCGAATCCTCCGGATCCGACGGTTCCGGGCCCTCGCGGCGGCTACCGTCCATCGGGTGACGAAGGACGAGTACGACGACGGCATCATTGCCAAAGTCACCCGGGCGGCCAACCTGCTGGAGCACCTCCAGGCCATGCAAGCGGAACTCCGCGAGGGCCGGGAGGAACACCAATACGAGCGCCGCGACAATGCACGCGGTGACGAAACCAACCCGATCGTGTGGGTTGAATGGGTAGTGACCAAAACCCCCGCGCCGCTTCCCCTGGCGTTCAGCGCTCTACTCGGCGACGTCATCCACAACCTTCGCGCCGCACTCGACTATTCCACCTGGGCCGCCGTCGATGACGGCATCCGCGAAACGGACCCGCAAGGCGTCGCGTTCCCGCTGTACGACCAGGAGGCCAAGTTCATCAAGTGGACGATCCGGAAGAAGGACTGGTACGCCAAGCCCACCATGGACGCCATTGAGCGCGCCCAGCCGTTCAAGGCACGGGCCAGCCAGCTGCACCCCCTGGCGGTGCTCCAGCAACTGTCCAACGTCGACAAGCACCGGCTGCTCAACGTGGTCGAGTTCGCGGCGTTCGACCTCGGGCCCGTCGGCATCACGCCCGAGCCGGTGGTGAAGCGCTACGGGGCGGCGACGGGCCGGGTGGAGGCTGGTGATGTTCTGGTGCGCATCGAGTTCCCGCGCCCGGTTAAGGGCCATGAGGTGGAATTGCGGCCCACGTTCGGCTGGTACGAATCCGTGCCGTACGAGCGCGGCGGCGAGGTCGACTACCTGCGTATCGACTGGATGTTGAACGCCATTTACCAGATGGTCGTGACTACGGCATCGGACATGATCGTGGCCCGCCGGATTGAACGCGGCGAGGTCGACCCGAACGCAGAAGCCGAGCGCGGCAACTAAACTTGCGACCCTAGGATCTGGCAGCTGGCCACCCCGGTGGGGCAGCGCCTTGGCCGCCCACCGGCACTGATGCCCATCAAGTTCGCCAACCTCGCGCCCTGTTCGCTTCCCTCGGGAGAATCGGTTCCTAGGCGGGCGACACTCCAAGCGAGCACCAGCGGCTTTACGAAAGGCGCGGCGCCACGATGTCATCGGGCAGCCCTGCTGGCCGCACACCGGTCGCCGAGGTGAAGTCGACAATGCCGCCCTCGAACCGGGCCACGCTGAAGTCCACCGTGGCGCCTCCAAACCAGGCGTTCTCGAAGAGAAGTAGGCCGCCCTCGAACCGGGCCCCACCCCCGAACTGGACATCTCCGAAGCCGATGGCCCCACCCTCGAACTGGGCACCCACAAACCCGATCGTCCCGTCAATAAACCGTGTGTCCCTGAAGCCGATCACGGAGCCTCTGAATCGGGCGTCCGCGAAACTAACCACGCCGCCCTTGAACTGGGCGTCTCCGAAGTCGATCACGCCCCCCTCGAACCGAGTCAGCACGAAGTCAGCCATGCCATCCTCAAACCGGGCTCCCTCGAAGCTGACTATGCCGCCCACGAACTGAGCGCTCCGGAAGGAAACCGTGCCAGTGAAGACGGCGCCATCGAAGTTGCCGCCGTCGAACACGACATTGCTGAAGTCCAGGTCGTGGCCACGCCAGGAGACATCGGTGTGGCCATTGAGGTGGTTGCTGATAATGCGGATGACCGTGTGCCGGACTTCACGGGCCGCCTGGTAGGCCGCACGGGCCGTGGCGTGGGCAAGAAGGTCCTCGCCGTCAGCGGGGACCTCTCCAGGGTCGGGTACGTAGGGTAGCCGCAAGAAAGCGCACAGCACGTCGATACAGGTCTGTCGGCCATGTTCCCAGTCATCAGCGAGCCCGGCCATAGCGTAGGCACCGGCCAGCCGCACGGCGGGCTCCTCGTGGCCGAGTTGGGCAGAGGCTGCACCGAACCGTTCATTGAAAACTCTGGTGAGATCGTCATGAGCCTGCTGGTACTCACGGAGTTCTGCCACCTCGGCCAGGCGTTGACGGCGGTAGGCCATCACTAGTGCGAACAACGCCCCCACAGCCGCAACGGTGCCCAGGACTAGTTTCAGCACGTTCAGCAGTTGGTCGATAGGCAGGGTTTGGGGGTGTTGCAGATTCGGGAACCCCAGCGCTGCCAGCACCGTCATCAGCACCGCAGCTAGGCCCGCCACCGCCGCCAGGCCCGCAACCGCCAATGCCCGCTGGATCGGCCATAGCCCGGCTGCCTGCTCCCGTTTCCGCAGTTCTGTTCTGGGATCCCTGCCTGAGTTGCTACCGGCGTCCACCGGCCCTGTCCCACTCATAGCGCGAACCTACGGACACGTTCCTTCCTCGTCTCCCGTGACCCACGATCTGCCCACATCCGGACGGCCTTCGCGCCGGGCGGTGATAACTCAGCCGCCCGGGTACGTCTTGAGGTACCCGTACATACTTCGGCTAACTGTCTCCCATGTGCCAGCGTTTGCGGGCGTCGCCCTTCCTGAGGGACGTTAGGCGGCGGGTGAGTTCGCGACGGGAGAACGGGTCGCCGGGGGCGTTGCGGACATGGATGCCGATGGCATAGAGGTCGCGGATCTGCATGAGGGTTTCGTAGCCGTCCCATCCGCGCAGGTCGTAGCCGTAGGCTGCGGCGAAGTCGTTGACGTCCGTGGGTGAGAGGCCAAAGCGGCGTTCGCCGTGGTAGCTGTGGATCAGGTCCCATTCGCGTGGGCCGGCGGCGACGCTGTCCCAGTCGCCGAGGACCACGTGCCCGTCTCGATGACGTAGCAGGTTGTCTATCCACGCATCGCCGTGCAGGAGTGTTGGTGGTTCGTGGAACGGCAGGCTTTGCCATGCGTCGGTGAGCACCGTTATGCGGCGGCTGAGCCAGGCTTGATCGTCGTGGGTGAGGACGCCGGGCTGGTGTTGGACGGTCGTGCGGATGCCCGCCAGCGGATCCTTCAGGGCCCGGAGTGGAAACAGCGGCATCGGGCTAGCGTGCAGCCGTCGAAGTAGCCGACCGAGGTCGGCTGTGGTGGCCGGGTCCGGTGTTGTGGGGATGTAGCGCCAGAAGGTGACGGTGGCGCCGTCGACGCTCAGGGGTTGGTCGGTGATCTCGTCGGCCGGTTGGACGGTGGGGAAGCCGCGGTCGGCGAGCCAGCGGGTGACTGCTAGGACGGTAGGGAGGCGCTCCGCGGCGGTTGGGGCCGTAGCGACACGCGCGATGATTGGCTCGCGGAGTTTGAACACCGCGTTGCTGCGCAGCCGTAGAAGTTCAGCGCCCGTCGAGTCGAGGCCGACCCGACTACAGGCTTCGCCGAGGATTTGGCGAGCGCGCTGGTGGAGGTTGGCCGCCCCGGTCAGCTGGTTAGGCATCGCGGTGACCAGGGGTGATGGCAGTGTCCAAGGCTAGGGCTTCTTCGAAGGTGTGTAGGGCCTTGTCGCCTCGGCGGTTGGCGGGGATCGCGGAGCGGACGTCGCGGGCGCGGACGAACACGATGGTCGTGCGTTGTTCGGGCGGCAGTGCCATGAGGGTCTGGGTTGCGAGTTCGCACGCCTCGGCTTCCCGTGCGCTGCGGGCGAGCGTCGTCGCCCGATCCAGTTGGATCAGCGCCGGATCGATTCCCGGGCTGTTCGGGCGGCACAGGGCCGAGGCGGTGTCATGCACCGCTTGAGCGCGTGGCCGGTCGGGTAGGTGCGCGTGGGCGCCGCTCATGTACAGGTAGAGGCGCTGCTCGGTGAAGTCGAAGGCCAGCGTTCCGGTGTTGCGATCCTTGATCTTGGAGAAAAGCTGTTGGGCTCGGGCTAGTGCGGCGAAGGCGCCTTGGCGGTCATCGAGGCGGGCCAAGGCACGTCCCTCGGCGGCTGCGGCGAGTGCTGTGGGAGAAGTGGGCTTCGCTCGACCGAGGGCTTGGGCTTCCCGCGCGAGACTTACGGTTTCGGCTGGATCGCCGTAGTAGTACGGGAGCATCGCTTCTTGTGCGCGGACGAGCGCGCGGAGTTGGGGATCGCCGGTGTCGTCGGCGGCCGTCTTGGCCGTCCCGTACCAGGCGCGAGCCTGGCGGATGTCGCCCAGCTTCATCAGGGCGTCCGCGCTCAAGATCGCCAAGGCAGCGGCGACGCGGGAGAGCCGGCATTGGATCGGGCCTGGTTGCCGCTGAGAAGCGAGGTCGCGGACGTCGCTGAACTCCAGCATGAGCTGGCACAGCATCGGCAGAGGGGGAGTGATCAGGTAGTTGCGCCGGCACCGCAGGACCATTTCCTCAAGGCGATCCATCTGATCCTCGGTGACCGTGCCGGAGACCAGGGTGCGGTCCATGTGCTGCCGCAGCGTTTGCACTTCAGCCAGTAGGCGGCCATGCGATATACGAGCGCTCCCGGCGAGGACGTCGTTAAACAAGGTCCGACGGATGGTCTCATCCTCGGAACCATGGGACGGGCCGGGGTTGTGCAGGGCGCTTGGCGTGAGCACCGGTACGTCTGAGGTCGAGGGCGAGGGAGGCGGCATACGGGGAGCCGGAACGACCGCGGTTTCGTGGGGATCGATATCATCCGAGTAGTCGGCGGCCAGGCCGAGCCGAACGGGGTTGGCGCGGTACAGCCGTGAAAGGCGGTCGACGGTGTCAGGCCGTGGACGGCCACGGCCGTTCTCCCACACGTTCAGCAGATCGATGCTGGCATGCGGTTCTCCGAGGTGCTCGCGCTCGCATAGCTCGGCCAGACGGTCGATGGCGGTCCTAGCTGTCCAGCCTTGGGCGAGGCGGTGGGCCTTGAGCAGGCTTACTCCACAGCAGTGGTGGATGGCCTGCACCAGTTTCCACGTCCGCCAGTCCTCGGCCTGGGCTCGCTGGCGCCACCGGCGGGCGCATGACGGTGCGTGCTCTCCTCGGGCCATTCGTTCTCCCCATGCCGTTCTGCCGAGGCCGGGTACCAGTGGGCTTCAGCGTAGACGCCGCTAATCGACCCGGATTCCTCCTTGCCGGGCGTCCACGGTGTTCCGGTGGACCGGCGACGGGTTCGTAGCCGTTTCCGTGGCTGTGCCACGGGTTCTGGACATTCGTGGATTCCCCGCGATTGGCGCCACGCTGACTCTGCGTCACTGTTCTGGCACTCAGACGTGGTCAGAGGGCTGCGAGACAGCCCGAACCGTTCAGGAGGTGTGGTTGTGGCGGAGTCCTCCAGGCTTGCGTGGGAGGTGATGTCCGGACAGAGCGACGAGCCTGTGAACAACGAAGGGACGGTGTGCGCAGGCTTTCGGTTGGAGGCGCATGACCTCCCAGACGAAAGGACTGTGCGTCACGCTAGGGCGTTGGTCAGGCAAGTCCTACGGACTGCCGGCGCGGATGAGAGCGACGTTGACGACGCGGAGCTCGCCGTTGGTGAGCTTGGCGCCAACGCTGTCTCCTACGCCAGCGGGCCTTACGAGATCCGCTTCGTGATCGTCGCCGGACGTCCGACCTGGTGTGAGGTCGTCGACGGAGATAGCGACCTGGTCGGCATCCCGGAAATCCTCGAAAAGCTCGACCACACTGACGCCTCGGAGTGCTCCTCGGAGGAGGTGCCGCAGGGCAGCGGTCACGGCCTGGCCATCGTCCATCGGCTCTCGGGCGGCCGATGCAAGGTGTACCCCACGGTGATGTCCTCGACTGGACGGCCCGGCAAGGCGGTGGCGTTCGCGCTGCCAGGAAGTGGTGCGCGGTGACCAGCCGCCACACCCCCGAAGTCGGCAGCACGCATGTGGTTTCGTTGCTTCAGTCGATCCCGCGCGACCGGTTCGACCTGGCCCGCGACCTCGTTGACCACCTCAGCGACGCGGGTCTGTGCGCCGTCAGCACCTGGGAATGCGCGCCGCCGACCGTCTCGGTGTCGGCACGCCTTGCTGGCACCGATCCGTCGTCCAGTCGAAGTGTCTGGGGCTTGCCGTGGCCCGGACAGGACGTCCTGTATTGGCAGTGGCCGCGAATCGCGTACCGCGGCGGTGTCGTCGCCGGACGCTGGTTCGAGCCCTTGTGCCCGATCGCTGACACCGCTCGGGCCGCCGCCCATCTCGTCGCAGCCGTCCGGCTCATCGCTGCTTCGCCTGCGCCCCGTCCCCGTTCCTTTCGCACCAAATAGTTCGCCCGACCTGGGGTCGGGGCCTGAAGGCTGCATCTTCTGCGCTGCTCGACCGTCTCCCGAATGCTCTGCGGAGGTTGGAACGTCTGTCCGTTCGGAGACTGGACGGTCGTCGGAGCGCGGGTGAATGTCTAGCCGACAGGCGTCACCCTTGGTCACACTCGCGACGCTGGAGGCTGTCGTGCGACTAAGTTTCGTTGGTATCACGCCGGACACCCCGACCAATGAGTGCCCGGCCGTCTACGTCGATGAGGACACCGGCGACGTCTGGTTCCAAGGCGAGCAGGTCACCGACCCGCGAGCACTGGCCGAGGTCGACGGGCACAGCCCGATCGGCGAGCACGAGGTGGTGGTGAAACTGCCGCCGGTGATGAGGGACATCATCCTGGAGGCGATCAATGGCACGTACGAGCGAGGAAGACGCGGGCCAGGCCGCCACGGCGAATGAGGAGACCGGGGCGCAAGTCCCCGAATCGTTCACCTCTCTGCTGAGCGGGTGCCGTTTCTCGGCCGTGCACCTGGAGCAGCGGGACGTCTACACCCCAGCCAATCCCGACTTCCTGCGGTGGCGGGACGGCGATCACTTCGACCCGATCGAGTGGGGGCGCGACTGGATCGACCTGGTGGCGCCGCTGGTCGCCCGTGGGGTGACGGTCCGCCGCGCCCGGATCGTCTCCGAGCCGGTCACCGACTACATCCGGTTCGAGTACGGGGTCACGCCGATGAACGTGGCCGCCGGCGAGCAGGTGCGGTGGCTGCCCCGGCGCCGAGCGCTGGATGTGGCCGTGCCGCTGAACGACTACTGGGTGTTCGACGATCGGGTGGTGCAGTTCAACCATTTCGCCGGGGACGGCTCGTCGCTCAAGCAGCCCGAGAATCGCGACGAACCGGCCCTGGTGTCGCTGTGTCTGACGGCGTTCGAGGCGGTGTGGGAAAGGGCAATCCCGCACGAGGACTACAAGCCGGCCTGATCGAGACCATTGGACGTGCCACCTTGTCCCGCTCGCCCTCGTCGTCGGCGCAGGCTGCCCGGCAAGCGCTCGCCGACCAGTTGAAGGAGATCCGCAGCGAGGCGGGGCTGACTGCCAAGGCGCTGGCCGCTGAGGCGGGATGGGATCGGACGAAGGTCTCCCATATCGAGCACGCTCGCCGCTCACCATCCGCCGAGGACATCCGGACATGGTGCCGCGCGTGCGGGGTTGACGATCGGTCCGAAGACCTGGTCGCGTCGCTGCGGACCGCCGAGGGCATGTGGGTCGAGTGGCGCCGGATGGAGCGGGGCGGGCTGAAGCGAGCGCAGGAGTCCGTCGTTCCGTTGTTCGAGCGGACCCGCATGTTCCGTTCTTACTCGTCGTGGTTGCTGCCTGGGCTGTTGCAGACCGAGGACTACACCCGGGCCGTGTTGCAGGCGGTTCGGCGACGCCGTGGGCTGATCGACGACGTTGAGGCCGCTGTCGCCGTCCGGATGGAGCGCAAGCAACTCCTTCGCCGACCTGGACGCACGTTCGCGTTCCTGGTCGAGGAGTCGGTGCTGCGGACGGGGGTCGGAGGCGCGGACGTGATGCGGGGTCAGCTCGCTCACCTCGCTGAAGCGGGCTCCCAACCATCGGTGTCGCTCGGGATCGTTCCGATGAAGCCCGACCGCGAGATCCGCCAGGTCGAGGACTTCTGGATCTACGACGGTGACCAGGTCAGCGTCGAACTGGTCTCCGGCTACCTGACCATCACCAATCCGCGCGAGATCGCCATGTACGGGCAGGTCTTCAGCGCGCTGGCGGACGAGGCCGTTTACGGAGCACGTGCCCGGCACCTTCTTCGGAGCGCTCTTGACGGCCTGAGTGACGGAAAGTGACCTGTCACATCTGGTCACACTCATCGCCTCGGTCGTCCGGCCGCTTTTAACGTCGCACTGCATTGCTCCCTTGCTCCAGCGGCTGCTGGAGCAGCGCCAACACCAGGTGGTGAGGGCTGGGGGCGTTTGCTTGTCAGCGTTCCAGCAAGCGGAAGGACCCCCAAATGAGCCACAGCACGATGGAGCCCCTCTCGTCCGCCGGGCAGACGGCGGCCGAGGACCCGTTCGACCTGGACATCCGTGTCCTTGAGTTCAGCGACGCCGCCGCGTCCCTGATCAACCTGACCGACGACGGATGCGGCAGTTCCTGCCCCAACGCCTGCGCCACCAACGTCGGCTGAAGCCGGCGAGCCACGCCGAGCGCTCAGGCGCTCGCCGGGAGCTGAGCCGCAAGCGGTGAGTTTCGGACGACGGGAGGGGCACGATGGACGGCCGGTTGTATCAGTGCGGCGACTCGGCGTTTCTGCGCGCCGCCGCAATGACGGAACTGCCGGTTCCCTTGTGCCCCGATCTCTCCGGCGACACTCCGGAGCTCGTCGCCCGGTGGCTCGTGTGGCTGCGGAACGTCTGGACGATCGACGCAGTCGCCGACGCGATCGACCATGCCAGCCCCGGGTTGGCGCGGGAAGTGCAGAAGGTCTTGACGACGGAAGCCCCCGACGTTCGACGGGTACGGCGAACCGTGCTGTCTGTGGCCCGGTACGTCCTGCGGATGACGAACCGGGCCACCCCCTTCGGCATGTTCGCCGGGGTGGCTCGGGCCTCGTTCGGACAAAGGCTCATTTGGCGCTGGGACGACCATCACCGTGTCGTGGCTCGCGTGGACGAGGCATGGCTGGCGGACGTGATCGCCCGGTTGGAGTCGTGCCGGGAGCTCTTCTCGCGACTCACTGTGGTCGTCAACGAGGTGGGTTTCCGGCGCGGAGATCGGCTGGTCGTTCCGTATCCGCCTCAGAGCCCTGATCGGGAGTGTGCGGCGGCGGCCGAGGTTTCGGTCCGTTGCACGCGGGCGGTCGAGCTGGTTATCGAGGCGGCCCGGTCGCCGATTCGGTGCGTGGAGCTTGCCGCGAAGCTCACGGCCGAGTTCCCTTCAGCATCCTTGCCGTTGATCGAGGAGATGCTCGCCGGCCTGGTGAAGCAGCACGTCCTGATCAGCAAACTCCAGCCGGCGGCCACGGTCGTCGATGCCATCGGGCACGTGATCGAGCAACTTGAAGCCGCCGCAGCGGGCGACATCCCGCAGGTCAAGGAGGACTTGGCAGGGCTACGCCAAGTTCGGAGTGGACTGGCGCAGCACAACAGCACGACCGAGCCCGGAGCCAGGCGATCTACCCGGGCCGACGTGGTGTCCCGGATGAGGGATCTCAACGCCGAGTCCGACCCGCGGACTGCGCTGACCCTGCATCTCGACACCCGTCTCGTTCTGCCTCGCCGTATCGCGCGTGAGGCCGAGGCAGCGGCTTCAGCGCTTGCTCAGCTGACGGGCCATCCGTTCGGAACAACGGCATGGCAGAGGTACCACACGCGCTTCTTCGAGCGGTACGGCGTCGGCACGCTCGTCCCGGTCCAGGAGTTGGTCAATCCGGACGTTGGGCTCGGCTTCCCGGAGGGATACCTGGGCGTCCCGGCACCGCCTCGTCCGCGAGTCTCCGAACGTGATGAGCGGTTGCTGGCGCTGGCGCAGGCCGCCGTCCTCGATGGACGTGACGAGGTCGTGTTGGACGAGCGGCTGCTCGAACAACTCGCGCCGGGCGAAACACCGCAGTGGCCGCCCCACCTTGAGATGTGCTTCCAACTGCGTGCGGTGTCCGTGGCTGCGGCGAACGACGGCGACTTCTGCTTGGCCGTAACCGGAGTCTCCCGGGGCGCGGCCACCATGACCGGCCGGTTCCTCGGCTCCCTCAGCCATGCTGACCAAGCTCCGATGAGAGGCTCGTTCGGAGATCTTCCGACGCAGGATCCCGATGCGCTGCCCGTCCAGCTCTCGTTCGCTCCGCTCAACCACACCGCTGGGAATGTCAGCCGCGTCCCCGAACTGCTGCCGTACGTCGTCGGTCTCGGCGAGCACCCGGCTGGGGACAGTACCCGGATTCCGCTGGCCGACCTCGCTGTCGTTTGCGACGGGAAACGGCTCTACCTGGCATCTCGGAGCCTGAAGCGGACGGTCGAGCCGGTTGTGCCGCATGCGCTCGACCTACGGGCGCACACCCCACCGATCGTCCGTTTCCTTGCGGAGGTCAGCAGCGCGCAGACCGCCGTCGTCACGGGGTTCGATTGGGGAGCGGCCGATCGCCTGCCGTTCCTGCCGCGGATTCGATACCGGCGCACAATCGTCTCTCCCGCTCGCTGGATCCTCGATGCTGCGGAACTCCCGGCGGAGGGTGTTCCGTGGCCGCAGTGGAGAGCCGCTTTCCACACGTGGAGTACCCGTCGGCAGCTTCCTCAGGCGGTTCTGCTGGTGCAAGGGGATCGTCGGCTGAACTTGGACCTCGCCGACCCGGGCCAGCTTGCGTTGCTTCGTGCGAGCCTGCGGGGGGCGCGAGCGGTTCTCCTGGAGGAGGCCGCAGAATCCGGCGCCAACGGATGGTGCGGCGGACGCGCTCACGAGATCGTCGTCCAGCTGACGGCTGCTCGCGCCGCAGCCGAACGTCAGTCCATCGGGGTCCAGGTGGCGGGACGTGGCGACGGGCATGCGCCTGGAGCGTCGGCGTGGCTGTTCGCCAAGCTGTACGGGTCTCCGGACCGTCAGTCTGAACTCTTGGCGCGGTACGTCCCCGCCCTTCTTGCCGAGTGGGATGAGCGGCCGGGCTGGTGGTTCATCCGCTACCGCGATCCTGAACCCCACATTCGGCTCCGGATCGCTCTGGCCGACGCGAGCGAGTTCGGGGCGGCCGCCGCCCGCGTAGGGACGTGGGCGCAGCAGCTTCGCCGACTGGGCCTTCTGCACGACGTCCAGTTCGCCACCTACTACCCCGAGACCGGACGTTGGGGAAGCGGGCCTCTGCTGGCGGCAGCGGAGGTCGTGTTCGGTGCCGATTCACTAGCGGTCACAACCCAACTCACCGACCCGCCCGGAGAGCTCCACCTCCAAACGCTCACGGCAACGCAGTTCCTGTCGATGGCCATCGCGTTCACGGGCAGCTTGGAACTCGGGGTGTCGTGGGTGGTCCAGCACGCGGAGGTCAAGGCGCCTACGCCGCTGCCCCGCAGCCTCCGGAATCAAGCAGTGCTCGTCGCCGACCCGACGGACGACTGGGCAGCGTTGTGTGCGCTTCCCGGCGGCCAGTCGATCGCGCGGGCATGGAGGTCCCGTGATCTGGCACTGGCCGCGTACCGTGCTCGCCTTGCCAAGGCCAGCGATGTCGACGCCGACGCCGTTCTGACTTCCCTTCTGCACGCCCATCACATGCGGGCTGTCGGGCTCGACCCCGACGACGAACGCATCTGCCTCCAGCTCGCTCGCGCCGCTGCCCAAGCGTGGACGGCCCGCCGCACGAGGAATTACGGATGACACCGCTAAACCGAGAAGCTGCCCGAGGCATGGCCGATGCCATCGCCGAGCGCCTCGGCTCACCGTCCGAAGTCCGCGCGATGAGGCTGCGTGACGATTGGTGGCCCCAGTCCCTTGCAGTAGGTGCGGCAGGGGTCGCGCTACTGCACATCGAACGTGCCCGTGCGGGGCTGGGCTCGTGGCAGCGGGCGCACGAATGGCTCAACGCCGCAATCAGTGAAGGCGTTAACGCGAGCAATCACGCTCATTTGTACTACGGAGCTCCGGCGGTCGGGTTCGCCCTGCACGCGGCCTGTGGCGAACAGGGACGGTATGCCCATGTCCTGGAGATCCTCGACGGTCATATCGCCGCTGAGACGCGCCGCCGCCTAGCCTCGGCGCACGCCCGCATGGACGCCGGCGCCCTGCCCGCGCTGGCCGAGTTCGACGCCATCCGCGGTCTCACCGGCCTCGGCGGCTACCTGCGGCAGCGCGACGCGAAAAGCCAACTTCTCAGCGAAGTACTGACCTACCTCGTCCGGCTCACCGAGCCCATCAACGACCACCATGAGTGCCTCCCAGGGTGGTGGACCACCCTTGCGCCCTCGGGTCGGCTTTCGGGCGACTTCCCCGGCGGTCATGCGAACACCGGCATGGCGCACGGCATCGCAGGCCCGCTCGCGCTACTCGCGTTGACGATGAGAGACGGCCTGGCCGTGGACGGTCAGGGCGAGGCCATCATCCGCATCTGTACCTGGCTCGACCGCTGGCGCACGGACGACGGTCCTTGCGCCTGGTGGCCTTACTGGGTCACACGTACACAACTTCGCGGTGCTCAACCCATTCCGGCGAAGCCCTCGCGCCCTTCCTGGTGCTACGGAAGCGCAGGCGTGGCCCGTGCTCAGCAGTTGGCCGCCCTCGCTATCGGTGACCGCGCTCGGCAGGAGATGGCCGAGCGCGCCGTCGTCGGTGCCCTCACCCACCCTCTGCAGCTTGCCGCGATATCCGACGCGTCGCTGTGCCATGGCCACGCTGGGCTGTCGCAGATCGTGACCCGCTGCACCGCTGACGCGAACGTCCCCATGACGGGATACCAGTTATCGCTGCCGCAGGCGTTGATCGACCACGAGGACGACGCAGAACGACTTGCCGCGGAACTCCTCCGGTCACCTGATGGACGGTTCGGACTCCTTGAAGGCGCCGCGGGCGTCGCCCTGGCGCTCCACACCGCCACCTCTGGCTCTCCGCCCGTCTCCGGCTGGGACTCATGCCTACTGATCGCCTGATCGAAATCGCGGAGGGAACGAGCGTGGACACTGGCGACTGGCCGCAGGTCGTCATCGACTTCCCCGACTGGTGCGCGGCTGAGGACACCGCGGTGAACGTCCTGCGACCGGCGCTGACCTGTGCCGAGGAGAACGGGTTGATCAGCCGCTGGTTCTTCGTCCGCAAAGCACCGTCTTGGCGAGTTCGGTACGTCCCAGCCGACGGCGCCGCCCTGCTTTACCTGACAGATGTCCTGGACCGTGCGACTTCGGAGAACCGGCTGTCCATCTGGAGGGCCAGCATCTACGAGCCCGAATTGGTCGTGTTCGGCGGTGCGTTCGGTATGGACGTCGCCCACGAGCTGTTCCATCGCGATAGCCATCACGTCCTCACGTACTTGGCCCGACCGACGGCCAGCCGGGTGTTGGGGGGCCGTGAACTGGGCGTGCTCCTGTGCAGCGTGCTGATGCGCGCCGCTGGACAGGACTGGTACGAGCAAGGAGACGTCTGGAGCCGTGTCGCCCGGCACCGTCCTGCCGTGGCCGACCGCTCCCCGTCCCCGCGGCTGAGGGTGGCCGTCCACAAGCTGATGACCGTCGATGTCGGGCCGACCAGCGACCTCGTTGACGGGGGCGCGCTCGCCGCCATCGCGCCCTGGATAGCGGCCTTCGAGCAGGCGGGACGACGGCTGGCCGAACTCGCCGCGCACGGGGTCCTCGAACGCGGGCTGCGGGCCGTCCTGACCCACCACGTGATCTTCCACTGGAACCGGCTCGGTCTGACCTACACCGATCAACACACTCTGGCCAAACTGACAAGCGAGGTAGTGATGGGAACCCTGCGCGACGGCGCGTCAACACCAAACCCGAACGGCGACGACTCTAGGGTCCCCGAGGTGGACATGGAGACTAGCCGGACGCCCGACCCGACCGAGACCGCGGACCGTTTGCGGGACGCGCTCGCCGACGCGCTGCGCGCTAACGGGACGGTGCGCAGCCCGCAGGTCGAGGCCGCATTCCGTGCCGTCCCCCGGCACATGTTCGTCCCGGACATCCCGCTTGAGCAGGCTTACACCGATGGAACCGTCCACACCAAGCACGACGATAACGGTGTCTCCATCAGTGCCGCGTCCCAGCCGACGATCGTGGCGATGATGCTGGAGCAGCTCCAGCCGGCACGCGGTCAACGCGTACTCGAACTCGGGGCCGGCACCGGGTACAACGCCGCCCTCCTCGCGCACCTCGTGGGCGACGAAGGCCACGTCACCACGATCGACGTGGACGACGACATCGTCACCGGCGCCCGCAACGGGCTGGCCGCTGCCGACATCAAGAACGTCCACGTCGTGCTCGGCGACGGTGCGCTCGGCCACGCCGAAGGCGCACCCTACGACCGCATCATCGCCACCGTCGGAGCAGGCGACCTCCCCCTCCCGTGGCTGGACCAGCTCGCCCCCGGCGGCCGACTCGTCGTACCGCTGCGGCTGCGCGGCGGAGTGTCCCGCTCGATCGCCTTCGAACGAGACAGCGACGGACGCTGGCTCGGCCGCAACAGTCGGCTGTGCACGTTCATGCCCCTGCGCGGCATCGCCGATGACGCGCGCCGCGTGATCCCCCTGACCGCCGATGGATCGGTGTGCCTCCACACCAACCGAGAGCAGTCCGTAGACGAGTCGCTGCTGAGCAGGGTTCTGGAGACGGCGCCCAGCGAAGTGTGGACGGGCGTGTTGTTCAGGGGCGACGAATCATTCGAGTGGCTCGATGTCTGGCTCACGTGCGTCATGGACAACGCGCTGAGCCGGATGCCGGTCGAGCGCGCCGCGGTCGACCAAGGCTTGGTTCGTCCCCAGTTCGGCTGGGGTGCCATGGCCGTAGCCGACAAGGGCGACCTCGCGTACCTCACCCTCCGTCCCCACGACCCCGCGAGCGGGAACCGTCGGATGTACGAGGTCGGAGTTGTGGGCCATGGCCCAACGGGGAACGCTCTGGCCGGTCGAGTCGCCGATGCCATCGGAACCTGGGATCAGAGCTACCGATCTCGGCCCGTCGAGTTCGAGATCGAACCGGGCACTGTGGGGCAGGGCACCGCCGCGCCGGTGCCGGGCAGGTTCGTCTTCGAGCGTCCGAACACGCGCCTCACCATCACTTGGCAATGAGACCGCCCCTAAGCCAGGCCGCGCGACGGTTCCCCCTAGTCGCACGTCAGCGGCCGGTGTGCCGACCGCTCGCCGAGCGAATCCAAGAGATCACCGACCTAGCCCGGACCAGCAACGAATCGGCCGATACCGCTGATGGGCTCGCCGCAGCTGCGGCCGCGCAGAACCGGGCGGCCCTGATCACCAGCGACTGCGGCATGCCCGACCTCGCAGCTTCCCTGTGCCGACAGCAGTACGAGCTGTACATGGACGCTCGGCCGCTGACTGCGCAGACGGCGAAGTACGCGCTGGAACCGCTCATCAATCTTGCTCGGCTTCTCATTCGTGCTGGAGATCCAGAAGCCGCCTCCAACCAGTTCAAGGAGCTGTATCGGGCCGTCTGGACGAGGGGTTCGGCAAGGATCGGCGGATGGGACCTCCCGCTCGGCGGCCTGACCCGCTCTGGGCACGAGCACCGCGACCTGTGCCAGTGGCTATGGGGCGTGATGCTCGCCGACGGTCTCCGCGCTCTGGCAGCAGCCGGCAGGTGGGAGCACGCAGGCGCATTCGCGCAGCAGCACCGAGGTGTCGGCCGTCGACTGCTGGACGGTCGGCAGGCCGTGATCATTGCCCAGGCGCTCGCGGGAAAGCCTGAATCCGCTCTGGCGAGCGTCGAGCAAAGTAGTACTTCAGAGGTATGGGAAGAGGCCGTTGCGGCCTGCCTGGCCATGTTGTGCCGACGAGCAGCCGGGCGTCCGCCGAGCACTGCAGATACCGCCCCAGTGGACAAGTACTTGGCGCTCGAACAGATCCCGGGACTCGCGACCTTCCGTGTCCGCGTGGCCCTCACGGCGATCTGCCTCTCCGGCAGCGACAGCGGTCCAATAGTCAGCCGGATCGCCAGCGAGATTCCTGATGTCGAGGACGGCTACGTTGCGCAAGAGCTCCTTCGAAGCCCCGAGCTCAAGGGGAAGCTCACCGCATCCCAACAAGAACAGCTTTTCTTGGGCGTGAAGTCTGCCGGTCTTGGCCAGGGGAGCATTCCTGAACCTCTGCACACGAAACTGCTCAATGCGGCTGAAGAGAGCAGACGTGCTGCGGCGAAGGTTCTCCAGATCCATCCGGCTGCCCAACTTCCCTAAAGCGTCCGACCCAGTTCACCGAACCTGCCCGTGGACCAGCGGTGGGTATCTGACACTTGACCCGACGTAAGAGGTGCCTATTAATGGGCGCTGTCAATCACGTCGTTCGGGCGGCTGCGGTACTGGACGCGCCCGAGGAAGGAACGGGGAAAGTGAAGAACAGGAACTGGGGATTGTGCTCTTCCGCTGAGTGGCTGCGGGGTTCAGAGCCGATGCGGTGGCGCCGGGTCTATCCCGGCCGGGCCGATCAGGTGCGTGTGGCGCGAGTGTTCGCGGCGACGCTGTTCGAGGGGACCGGGCGTGAGGAGGATGTGGCGGTGGTGGTGGCTGAACTGTCCACGAACGCCGTCCGGCACTCGCGGTCGGGCGAGGGGCGGGGCTGGTTCGGCCTGGAGGTCACGCTGGCTGAGATCGCCTACATCGCGGTCACCGACCTGGGCGGGGGCTGCGTGCCTACCATCCGCTCGGAGACGCCAGGGTGCGAGCCGCGGGTGGGCGGCTACGGCCTGCTCACGGTATCCAAACTGGCCCTGGCGATGGGGGTCCACGGTAGCCCTGACGACGGCTTCACCGTCTGGGCCGACATGGACCTGCGCCGCCACACCCAGAACGGTCCGGAGCAGCAGGTGGCACTGGTGTCGTAGGGAGGGTCCAGCCTGTCGGTAGCAGGCTGGCCCCTCAGGGGACAGAGTAGAGCAGCCCTCTTCGAGGGCGGGGCTCCGTCCGCGGACCCGGCATCGACCGGGCTGCGGACGGAGCCCGCCCATGTTTGCGCCGTTTTCTTCGTTTCTGTCTTCAGGAGCGACGCATACAGATGGCTGTGTCTTTTCGGGGTTCTTTTCAATCTTCTTTTCGGGGTTCTTCTCGGGCTTCTGGCTATGACCAGAAGCCCCAAATGCGTACGTCGGTGCAGGTGGATGCGCTGATGCATCTTCTGTTCGCGCGCCCGACTCGTCACCAGGACGACCCCTGGTAATAGCTCGCGATGTGGGTTCTGGTTCTCCTCCTGCCTCTACTCCTCGCCTCTCGGTCGGTTAACCACACCTCCCTACATCACCGGCCCACTGCCGGTGGCCGGCCCGCCAGCGGCTGGGTCGGCGTGGTGCCGTTCAGAGCCGAGGCGTGAGGTCGCCGTGCGCGGTGAGTCGATGAGGTGAGAAGAGGCGCGAAACACCTCGCATTAGGTGTCCACGGGTCACGCCGCCGCGCCTTTCGATGCAGGGGACCTCGAAAAAGGTGCGTGCGTGATGAGGTGCCCGGTTATGAATTGGCGCAAATCTGCTTTACCGGCGGGTGGGTTTAGCGGGTGTGGGTGGGATTGGTTAGGTCGTTCAGCCGTTGAGGTGATAAAAAATGTGGCCGAAGGTGCTTGCTGGTGGCGCGGTATCGAGAAATGGTCGACCTGCCGATGAAGGGGAACGGCGCCGGGAATCCGGTCGCCGGTCACATCGAATGGGGAGATGAAATGGCCGCGAAGAACATCACCGCGAATGGCGCCACCGGAAACGGCACCACGGGCGCAGAGAACGCCGGAAACGGCGCCGCCGCTGTCACGGGCGGGGCGCGCCCGTCCGGGGCGGCTGGGGACGTGTGGGACGCGCTGACGGCCGACCCGGGCGCCACCGTGACCGCGATTGCTGAGGCGTCCGGTGTCAGCCGCGCCACCGTCACGCGCGCGCTGACCGCCCTGGAGCGCGACGGACGCGCGACCCGCACGCGCGGCGGACGTGACGGCGGTAAGCGCCAGCCCGACACCTGGCACCCGGTCACGACCACCACCGGCACCGGCACCGGCACCGGCACCGGCACCGGCACCGGCACCGGCGAAGACGCTCCGGACGCCTCCGCCGAGGACGCGCCCGCCGGTGAGGCGAACACCGACAAGGCGAACACCGACGAGGCGCCCGCCACCACCGACACGCCGGACGCCACCGAACCGACCGGTGCCGAGCCGACCGGTGCGGACACCGGCGCCGGGGACGGTGACGCCGAGGACCCGGGTGCGGGGCTGGATGCGGGGGCGGTGGCTGAGGCGCGCGACGCGCTGACGGGGCTGCAGGACGCCATCGCGGCGGCGCTGACCGCGTTGGATGCCGGGGACGGTGCGGCGGCGCTGACGGCGGTCGAGGGCGTCTACGGCGGGTCGGGTAAGGCGCGGCGGCTGGTGCGGACCGCCGCGAACGGGCGCCCGCGCAACGCCTCGGGCAAGCCGCGCTCGGCTCCGGGTGAGATGCGCACGAAGGTCGCCGCTCACCTGACCGGCCACCCCGGGGCGGCGTTCACACCGCACGAGATCGCCAAGGTGATCGGGCACTCGGCGGGGGCGGTGTCCAACGCCCTGGACCGGCTGACCGAGTCCGGTGAGGCCGAGCTGGTGTGCGACCGGCCCCGCCGATTCACCGCCACCGGCGCCCGCTGAGCGCAGCGCACCGACCGCCATCGGGGGCGGGTCACCGTGCCACCGCCCGCCCCCGGCGTCCTGAACCACCCACACACCAAGGAGCCATGCCATGACCACCGTTCCCACCACCCCGACCGCCGCTGCTCCCGCGACCACGGCGCCCGCGCCTGCGGCCCCAGGTCGCCTCGGCCAAGGAGAGCTGCGCCGCAGGGTCGCCGTTGTGCTGTCCGACCTTCCGGGGGATGTGTTCACCCCGGGTGAGATCGCCCGGGCGCTGGGCCGGTCGGCGGGTGCGGTCGGTAATGCGCTGGCGGCGTTGACCGACCGGGGAGAGGCCGAACTGGTGTCGGCTTCGCCGCGCAGGTACCGGGCCACCGCGACCACCGATGAGGCCGCCAAGGGCGGCGGGGCGCCGCGCACCCGGCCGGTACCCGCGCCCGCCGCCGCGCCCGCGCGGTCCAAGGTTGCGCCCGCCTCGCCGTCGGGCACGTCCGGGGCGTCGGAGAAGGGCAGCGCGAAGGGCGGTAAGGCGGCGCCTGGTGGGCCGGTGGTGCGGCCGAACGGGCAGACCTATCACCCGCGCCGGTTGGCGGATCTGCCGGACGTGGCGGCGCTGCGCAAGCTGCGGGAGGCGTCCGTCCCGGCCATGTTGTACGGGCCTCCCGGGACCGGGAAGACGTCCCTGGTCGAGGCCGCGTTCCCGGACCTGATCACCGTCGCCGGGGACGGTGACACCGCCGTGGCCGATTTCGTGGGCGAGTACACCCAGGCGCCGGGGGGCGGGTACGAGTTCGTCTACGGGCCGCTGGTCACGGCGATGACGGAGGGCCGCGCGCTGCTCATCGATGACGCCACCCTCATCTCGCCCAAGGTGCTGGCCGTGGTGTATCCGGCCATGGACGGGCGGCGGCAGATCACCGTCAAGGCGCACAAAGGCGAGGTGATCACCGCCGCCGAGGGGTTCTACGTGGTCGCCGGACACAACCCGGGCGTGCACGGCGCCGTGCTCACCGAGGCCCTGGCCTCCCGGTTCGCCGCGCAGATCCGGGTGTCGACCGACTACGACCTGGCCCGCGCCCTGGACATCGCACCGCGCGCTGTGCGCGTCGCGCGCAACCTGGCGCGCCGTCAGGAGTCCGGCGAGATCGGCTGGGCCCCGCAACTGCGCGAACTGATCAACTTCCAGAAGGTCGCCGGTGTCCTCGGTGACGAGGCGGCGGTGGCCAACCTTCTCGGCGTCGCGCCCGAAGAGGACCGCGACGTGGTCGCCGAGGTCGTCAGTGCCGTCTACGGACGCGCCGTCACCCCGCTCGCCCTCGGCCAGCAGGTCTGACCGCACGCACCGGCACCCGCACACACCTGACCGCTCCTACTCACCGGAGGAACCCATGGCAACGCACGTCATCCCCGCACCCACACCCGCACCCGTCGCCCCGACCGCCGCGCCGTCCGGCGCCGGACCGGGCACCGCCCCACCGGCACCGGTGACCGGGCTGAGTGAGGCGTGGCTGCGGCTGTCGGCCGCGTTCACTGACGCTGTCACCGACCTGACCGACCGCGAAGACCTCACCGTGCAGTGCGCACCCGGCCTCGGGCGAGGCGCACCCGGTTGTTTCGTCCCGGCGCTGGCCACCATCGAACTGGACGGGATCCACCTGCGGCAGGACCCGGGCACGTGCGATCCGTCATGGCCGACCGACCGGGACCGCTACCCGGCCATGTGGGGCGTGCTCACCCACGAGGCCGCCCACGCCACCCACACCCGCTGGAACGTCCCCGATGGTGCACCTGTCGCCGCAGCCGACGCCGCACTCGCCCTAGAAGAGTCGCGAATCGAGGCGGCCCAGATCCACCGCC
>NZ_SMKB01000269.1:0-9134 GCF_004348575.1 Actinomadura sp. 7K534 | reverse complement strand
GTCGTGGGGCGGGTTCCTCACCCTGCTCGGCCTCGGCACCCGGCCGGACGACTGGAGCGTCGGCGTCGCCGCCGTCCCCGTCGCCGACTACGTCGCCGCGTACGAGGACGAGATGGAGGGGCTGCAGGCGTTCGACCGGTCGCTGTTCGGCGGCTCCCCCGACGAGGTCCCGGACCGCTACCGCGAGTCGTCGCCGATCACCTACGTCTCCGAGGTCAAGGCCCCGGTGCTGGTCCTCGCCGGGGAGAACGACCCGCGCTGCCCCATCCGGCAGATCGACAACTACCTGGCGCGGCTGGACGAGATGGGCCATCCGCACGAGGTGTACCGGTACGACGCCGGGCACGGCTCCCTCGTCGTCGAGGAGCGGATCACCCAGATGGCGGCCGAAATCGGCTTCGCCCGAAAGCATCTAGGTATGTCGTAATCCTTCCGGGGGCGGGCGGTGACCCCGCCCGCCCCCGGCGTTTACAAGATCGAAGGCAGGGCACGCCTCCCACCGGCCGCGAGTGATCAAGGAGCCGGTACAGAGCCGGCCCGCCCCCCGGCGCGGCAGCCGCTGACCGGGGGATTCACGTGAAACATCTGCAGCGCGTCCATGGGCTCGTCCGGCATGCCGTCGGCCGCCGAAAACCCGTGCCGCACGGCCCGGCGTTCCGGCTGACGGCCCTGGTGACGGGGCTGGCCGTCGCCACCACGACCCTCGCCGTCACGGCGCCGCCCGCGACCGCGGCCGGGAAACCGCCGCCGCGCCGGCCCGCGTCGGCGGCCAAGACGACCCTGGGACGCGCCGCCGCGTTGATGACGTTCCGCCGCCCCACCTCCTCGGCCCGGGTGAGCGACCAGGCGTTCCGCACATCCGGACGGCAGCGGACGCGAGCCAGGCCGCCCCTGATGCCGCCGCTCACCGGCCCGTCTCCCGGCCCGCGCGTGACGACCACCGCACCTCCGGACGTCCCGCCGCAGAACGACACGTCCCAGGACGGGACGTCGGCGGAGGCCACGACATCCGGAACGGTGGAGCCGGGAACCCTGCCGGAGGGCATCCCCGAGTCACGCCGCGTGGATCACCAGCTCGCCGAGGTGGTCCTGCGCGCGAACGGCATCCGCTGGCGCTCGACGGGCGGCTGCTCCGACCGCATGATCCGGACCTGCACGTCGTTCGAGCGGATCCGCTGGGGGACGATCAAGGGCCTGGTCCGCTTCGCGAGGTCGAGCGGCTGCGACATCGTCGTCACCGGCGGCACCGAGCGCGGCCACGCGGGCGGCCCCCACAGCCACTGGAACGGCTACAAGGCCGACATCTCGCCGAGCCGCTGCGTCGACGACGCGGTCGAGCGGCACCCGTTCGCCGGCGTCCGCGGGGACGGCGCGAGGCTCTACCGCTCGCCCGACGGCGCCCTCTTCGCCCGCGAGAGGGACCACTGGGACATCACGTTCCGCTGACCGGGCCGCCGGGCACGGTCAGGCGCGGACCTCGCGGATGATCCCGACGAGCTCCCGGGTCACCGACTTGAAGCCCGGCATCCGCGACATCGACACCATGCGGTTGACCAGCGGGACGGTCCGCTCGACCAGCAGGTACGTCTTGCGGCAGCCCGGCGAGCTGTCGTGCACCCAGTACAGGACGATGCCCATCGAGTAGATCCACAGCAGCTCGGGCAGCTCCGCCCGGAACTCCCTGTCGATCTTCAGGTCGGAGCCCTCCACGACCTCGCGGTAGATCGCCACCGCCGAGTCGCGCGCCGGGCCCGACTCGGCGCTGAACGGGTTGAGCGGGCTGGTCGGCTCGGCGGCGAACTTGAAGAACTTCCCGGCGAACTCGTGGTACGGGACCATCGTGTCGACCCGGGCCTTCAGCACGCCGAGCAGCCGGGGCGCGAACTCCGTCTCGGCGTCCAGGACGGCCCGGCAGGCCGCGACGTGCTCCTCCTGCAGCTCGTCGTAGTACGCCTGGATCAGCTCTTCCTTGGACCCGAAGTAGTAGTAGGCGTTGCCGACCGAGACGCCCGCCTCCTTGGCGATCGCCCGCATCGTCGTCGCCTCGTACCCGCGCTCCCGGAACAGGCGCAGCGCCGTCTCGACGATCAGGCGCCGCGTCTGCTCGGACTTCACGGCCTTCGTCTCGGTCACGCATGCCACCCTAAAGCCCGCCGCGACGTCCGGCTCACCGCCGCACAGCCCGCCACGCCACCCGACCTCCCCACGCCCCACCTCAGACGTTCCCCACAAAACCACAGGTCAACGGCCTGCGGGCCATCGAGTGAGCCTCAGCCGGGCAGGCTCCGGCCACGCGGACCCCGGTGTGCGGAACCCGCGCAGGACCGACCGGACGAGCGGAGCCCGCCCAGGCCGGGACGCGTGAACGGGGCGCGGGCGCGGGGTGCGCCGGCCTGCGCGGGCTACCGGTGGGTCAGCGGCCGGTGCCGCCGTAGACGACGGCCTCCACCTGCTCGGAGTCGAGGTCGAAGGCGTGGTGGGCGGCGACGACGGCGGAGTCGATGTCGTCCTGGGCGACGACGACCGAGATCCGGATCTCCGAGGTGGAGATCATCTCGATGTTGACGCCGGCCTCGGCGATCGCGGTGAAGAGCTTGGCCGTGACGCCCGGGTGCGAGCGCATGCCCGCGCCGATCAGCGAGACCTTGCCGATCCGGTCGTCGTAGCGGAGCGACTCGAACCCGATGCGCTCCTTCAGCTTGTTCAGGGCGGTCAGCGCGCTCTGCCCGTCGGTGGCCGGCAGCGTGAACGAGATGTCGGTGCGCCCGGTGGACGCGGCCGACACGTTCTGCACGATCATGTCGATGTTGATCTCGGCGTCGGACAGCACGCTGAAGATCGCGGCGGCCTCACCGACCTTGTCCGGCACCCCCACCACCGTGATCTTGGCTTCGCTCCGGTCGTGCGCGACGCCGGAGATTATCGCCTGCTCCATGTCCTGTCCTTCGATGTCGCTGCTGTCGACGACCCACGTGCCCTCCTTCTGACTGAACGAGGACCGCACGTGGATCGGGATGTTGTACCGGCGCGCGTACTCCACGCAGCGCAGATGCAAGATCTTCGCACCGTTCGCCGCCATCTCCAGCATCTCCTCGTAGGAGATCTTCGGAACCTTGCGGGCGGCGGGCACGATGCGCGGGTCCGCGGTGAAGACCCCGTCGACGTCGGAGTAGATCTCGCAGACGTCGGCGTCCAGCGACGCGGCCAGCGCGACGGCGGTGGTGTCGGAACCGCCGCGGCCGAGCGTGGTGATGTCCTTGGTGTTCTGCGAAACGCCCTGGAAGCCGGCGACGATGCAGATCGAGCCCTCGTCCAGCGCCGTCCTGATCCGGCCCGGCGTCACGTCGATGATCTTGGCTCTGCCGTGCGAGCCGTCGGTGATCACACCCGCCTGGGAGCCGGTGAACGAGCGGGCCTCGTGGCCCAGGTTCGCGATGGCCATGGCGAGCAGCGCCATGGAGATGCGCTCGCCGGCGGTGAGCAGCATGTCCAGCTCACGGCCCGGCGGCAGGGGACTGACCTGCTTGGCCATATCGATGAGATCATCCGTCGTGTCGCCCATGGCGGAGACCACGACCACCACGTCGTTGCCCGCCTTCTTCGTTGCGACGATGCGCTGGGCGACCCGCTTGACGCCATCGGCGTCGGCGACGGAGGAGCCACCGTACTTCTGCACGACAAGAGCCACGAGTGGGCGCTCCTCGAATCGGGATCGGCGTACCGAAACAGGAGTCTACAGAGCACACCCAACTGGATAACGGGCAGGTAACCGGTGCGGACGCCGCGTGCCCGCACCGGCGGCCCGGCGAAGGTCGCGCCGCGCTGGCCCGCCGCCACGTCCGGTGGGCACCCGCCCTCGGTCGCCGACGGCGCCGCGACGGGCCGGTGGCGGGCACGTGGCCTCGGTCGCAGCGCGACGCCGCCAGGCGGTCGGCCGACGTCTGCGCGGCCCCTACACGGCTGTCTTGACCGGGTCGTGGGCGGGCTCGGCGGGTCGGCGCGGGCTGGTGCGGAGGCCGAGCGCCGTGATCAGGACGGCGGCGAGGACGGCTGCGACGGGGACCGTCAGCGCGATCCGCAGGGCGTCGAGGCCCGCCTCCCGTGATCCGCCGCTGAGCGCCGCGACCTTGACGGCGGTCACCGCGGACAGGCCGAGCGCCATGCCGAACTGGATCGCGGTGTAGAAGAGGCCGCCCGCGACGCCGTGCTCCCTCTCGTCGACGCCTTCCGTGGCGGCCATCGTCAGCGGGCCGTAGACCAGCGCGAACGACAGGCCCAGCAGCCCGATGATCGGGAACATGACCGTGTACGCCCAGTCGAGGCCGACCGGCAGGAACAGCGCGTACGCCGCGGCCGCCATGACGAGGCCGCCCAGCAGGACGCGCACGTTGCCGAAGCGGTTCACCAGGCGGGGCGTCAGCGTGGGCGCGAGGACGACGTCGATGCCGACGACCAGCATGGCCAGGCCGGTCTGCCAGGTCGTCCAGCCGCGCAGTTCCTGCAGGTACAGCGTCATCAGGAACTGGAAGCCCGCGAACGCGCCGAGGAACAGCATCGCGCTCAGGTTCGTCCGCACCAGCGCGCCCGAGCGGAGGATCCCGAGGCGGACGAGCGGGTGCGCGGCCCTGTGCTCGATCGCGACGAACGCCGCGAGGAGCGCCGCGCCGCCCGCGAGGACGGCCACGGTGAGCGCGACGTCGTGGCCGGGGCGTTCCAGCCGGACGACCCCGTACACGAGCAGCATCATCGCGCCGGTGATGCTGAACGCGCCCAGGAGGTCGAAGCCGCCCGAGACGCCGCGGCGCGCACCCGGCTCCGGTTCCTTGACCAGCGGGACCGCCGCGGCCAGCAGCAGCGCCGCCATGATCACCGGCGCGAAGAACACCCAGCGCCAGCCGATCGAGGTGAGCAGCCCGCCCGCGACGAGGCCGAGCACGAAGCCGCCCGAGGCGATGCCCGCGTACACGCCGAGCGCCTTGGTGCGGGCGGGCCCGGCCGGGAACATGGCGGTGACGAGCGCGAGTCCCGCCGGGGCCATGAACGCCGACGCGACACCGGTGACGAACCGGGCGGCCAGCAGCATCCAGCCGTTCGTGGCGAACCCGCCCAGCCCGGAGAACAGCAGGAAGACCACCAGCCAGAACAGGAAGACGCGGCGGTGGCCGAGCAGGTCGGCGGTGCGCCCGCCCAGCAGCATGAACCCGCCGTATCCCAGGACGTAGGCGCTGATGACGCCGCTGAGCATCCCGGTCGACAGGCCGAGGTCCGCCCGGATCGACGGCAGCGCGATGTTGAGCATCGCGACGTCGATCCCCTCCAGGAAGACCGCACCGCACAGCACGAGCAACTGCGCCCAGGCGCGCCCGTCCATACGGGCAGCGGATGTGGACATGAGCCGGCTCCTCTCCGACGAGGGCCGGTTCCCTTGTGAGTGCCGGTTCCCTCTTGTTACCGGCAGCATCCTCAGTCACCATCAGAGACCATGGAAGACGGAACTTTCGCGTCCCCTGGTTACTGCGGGGATACCGCCGCCGATGAGGCCGTCCAGCAGTGGGACACGCGCAACGACTGCGAGGTCCGGCAGATCCTGGACCGCATCGCCGACAAGTGGTCGCTGCTCGTCATCGCGCTCCTGGACCAGCGCTCGCTGCGGTTCACCGAACTGCGCCGCCGCATCGACGGCATCAGCCAGCGGATGCTCGCCAGGACCCTGCGCCATCTGGAGCGGGACGGGCTGGTCAGCCGGACCGTCCACCCGACCGTCCCGCCGCGCGTGGACTACGCGCTCACCCCCATGGGGGCGACGCTGCACGAGACGATCCGCTCGCTGGTCGCCTGGACGGAGGAGCACCAGAACGCCATCGCCGCGGCCCGCGCCGCCTACGACGCCCGCGTCCGGGCCGAGAAGGAGGCGGCGGAGCGGGAGGCCGCCGAGCGCGACTCCATCGCCCGCGAGGCCCTCGCCGCCCTCCGCTGACGCCCTCCCAAAGGCGGACGCGGCAGGCCGGTGCCTTGTCCGGCCTAGGCCCATCAGGGACAACTCGCGGGTATCCGGGTGGTGACCGGAATATGCTCTTCTCCGCTTCGTCCCCGGCGCATGGGCCCACCGAAGGTCGTCCTGCTGCTTCGACGGTCGAGCACTCGATCCACCCCCCGTATGCAAGGAGCGTCATGGCCGACATCGTCAAGCTTCACGTGAACGGTACGCCCGACCAGGTCCGTCCCGTGCTGGAGCAGGTGCTGCAGGGCGAGGGCTTCCGGTTCACCTGGGAGAACGCCGGCGAATGCGTCATCGAGAAGGGGTCTCGTACCAAGGCCCTGCTCCTCGGCGCGTTCGGCACCCACTACAAGTACCGCGTGCTCTTCCACCCCCAGCAGGACGGCACGCTCGTCTTCGACGTCGGCCTCGCCACGACCGGCATGTCCGGCGGAGCCATCGGCGTCGCGAAGGTCCGCAAGAAGCTCGACGAGATCGGCCGCGTCCTGACCGGCGCCTTCCAGAACGCCGGCACCCTCATCAGCGCCTGACCCGCCGCCCGGCATCGGGACGCCGCACCGAACCCTGCGGCGCCCCGGGTCCGCTGCCGCACGCACTGATACGGCAAATCAGAGATTCTCGGCGGACCACCCGGAAGCCGGGCAAAGCGTCTACCTAGGGGCGGGGCGGCGGGATTGCCGGGTGGCGGAGTGCGTCCGGCCGCCCCGGCCCGGTGGTTCGTCGCGCCCGGGGTCCGGTGCGCGGCCGGTGAGGGAGCTGATGGGAGCGTTGATGGCCGAGCTGCCGAGGGTCCGCAGGGGGCCGCTGGAATCCTTGTACGCGGCGCTGCGCCGCCGGGCGCCGCAGGTCGCCGCGGCGCGTCCCGCCCGCGACGGCGGCGGGGTGCGGGTCGCGTACCGGGGGCAGACCGCCACCGTCGTCTGGGACGACGACCTCGACGCGTACGTGTGGGACTCGGAGCCGGGCGGGCAGATCGGCCCGGACGCCGAGAAGGCGGCCGAGCTGATCGCGTGGACGCTCGCCACGCCGACCGGCCCGCACTAGCGGTCCGAGCCGGCGGTGTCGGCCGGCGGCTTCGGCCGGCGGCTTCGGCCGGTGGCCGCGGGCTAGGCGGTCGCGGCCTCCGGGGCGGCCTCCGGGGCCACGTTCAGGCGGGCGTTCGCGACGAAGGCGTGCAGCGCGCGCAGCGCCGCGCCGGCGTGGTTGCCCCAGTGGTTGAAGTACGAGTACTGCCACCACCACAGGGCTTCCAGGGGACGGTCCTGCTGGTAGTGGCGCAGCCCGTGGACGAGGTCGCTCGCGACGTCGACCAGGTCGTCCGACAGGCGGTACGAGGTGGGCTCGGTGTCCTTGTAGGGGTCGAAGACCTCGACGTACTCGTCGAGTGCGACGAGGCGGTCGCGGAGGCCCTGCCGGACGGCGTCGAGGTCGGGGTCATCGCCGATCTCGGGCTCCCAGTTGTCGGGCAGGATCACGTCGGCGCTGGCGCCGAGCTGCGCGCCGGCCAGGATGACCTGCGACACCTCCAGCAGCAGCAGCGAGACGGTGCGGGTGCCGCCGTCGCCGCGGGCGACGGCCTCCAAGCCGTTCAGGTAGTTGTCGACGTGGCACGCCACGCGTTCGGCGAGGGCGTTCCAGTCCTGCGGGCTGTTGGTGTCAGACATCGAGCAGCCTCCGTCCTTCGAATGCGCGGCCAAGCGTCACCTCGTCGGCGTACTCGAGGTCGCCACCCACCGGCAGGCCGCTTGCCAGCCGGGTGACGGTAAGGCCCATGGGCTTGACGAGCCGGGCGAGATACGTCGCCGTCGCCTCGCCCTCCAGGTTGGGGTCGGTGGCGAGGATCAGCTCGGTCACCGTCCCCTCCGCGAGGCGCTGCATCAGCTCGCGGATGCGCAGGTCGTCGGGGCCGACGCCCTCGATGGGGCTGATCGCGCCGCCGAGCACGTGGTAGCGGCCCCGGAACTCGCGGGTCTTCTCGATCGCGACGACGTCCTTGGACTCCTCCACGACGCAGATGACGTGGGGGTCGCGGCGCGCGTCGCGGCAGATCCGGCATTCCTCTTCTTCCGCGACGTTGCCGCACGTCCCGCAGAAGCGGACCTTGTCCTTGACCTCCTTGAGCGCCTTGCCGAGGCGCTCGACGTCCGCGGGGTCGGCGGAGAGGAGGTGGAAGGCGATCCGCTGCGCGCTCTTGGGGCCGACGCCGGGCAGCCTGCCCAGCTCGTCGATGAGGTTCTGGACCACCCCTTCGTACAACGGACCCCTCCTTTCTCTCTACCGGCCGCTCAGGCGCCCGGGCCGGTGCCGCCGCCGAGGCCGGGGAAACCGCCGGGCAGCCCGCCGCCTCCACCGGCACCGCCTTCGCCTCCGCTTCCGCCGAGGCCGGGGATGCCGCCGCCGAGGCCTTCGGCGAGCGGTCCCATCTTCTCCTGCTGGAGCCGCTGCGCCTCACGGCCCGCGTCGCGGATCGCGGCGAGCACCAGGTCGGCGATGGTCTCCGCCGTGTCGGCCGGGTCGTCGGCGTCGATGACCTTCGGGTCGATCGACAGGCCGGTCACCTCGCCCTGCCCGTTGACCGTCGCGGTGACGAGCCCGCCGCCGGCGGTGCCGTTCACCTCGGCCTCCGCGAGCTCGCGCTGCGCGCTGAAAAGCTGCTCCTGCATGGCCTGCGCCTGCTGGAGGAGTTCCTGCATGTTCAACTGACCACCGGGTTCCACGGTGCACTTCCTCTTCCGGCCCCCCGAGAGGGCCTTCTCTCTGGCGCTCCGCCAGCCACCGGATGTCCGTCCCCCGAGACTACGGGTTTCCGGCGGTCCCCCGTAAGTACGGGCCCCGGTGCGCCCGCCCCGGCATGCCCCGAGGCCGCGGACGGGTTCGGGCGGGCGCGGCCCGGCTTCGCCGCTGGGGCGGCCCTCGGCTAGGTCGCGGACGAGTTGTCGATCTCGCGGATGATCTGGCCGCCGAGTTCCCGCTGGATGAGCGCCATCCCGCTCATCTCGGCCTCGGCGCCGTCGACGTCCGCGTCGCCCTCGGGGTCGACCTCGTCGCTCTCGTCCACCGGAGCGGGTTCGGGCGGCGGCGGAGGCTCGTCCGGTGGCGGGGGCGGCGGTTCGTAGGGCGCCTCGGGCCTCGGGGC
>NZ_SMKB01000268.1:0-9225 GCF_004348575.1 Actinomadura sp. 7K534 | reverse complement strand
GGGCGGAGGGACGCCTCGCGGTCGAGGCGGGCCAGGTCGAGGAGGTCGGTGACGAGCTTGTTCATGCGGCGCGCCTCGTCCTCGATGCGGCGCATGGCGTCGGGCAGTTCGGCGGGGCCGAGGGCGCCGTGCCGGTACAGCTCCGCGTAGCCCTGGATGGTCGTCAGCGGGGTGCGCAGCTCGTGGGACGCGTCGGCGGCGAACTCGCGGACGCGGGCCTCGGAGCGGCTGCGCGCCCAGAACGCCTGCTCGATGCGCTCCAGCATGACGTTGATGGCGGCGGCGAGGCGGGCGGTCTCGGTGCGCCGGCCGGGGTCGGGCATCCGGGCGCGCAGGTCGCCGCCCGCGGTGATGGCGTCGGCGGTGGCGGCCATCCGGCTCAGCGGCAGGAGGCCGCGGCCGATCAGGGTGCGGCCGAGCAGGGCGAGCAGCGTGAGCAGGACGATCCCCGTGGCGATCTCGGAGAGCACCAGGTTGCGGACGGCGGAGTGCACCTGGTCGAGCGGGGACGCCGTGATGATGACGCTGTTGCGCCAGGGGCGGGCCACCGCTCGCAGTCCCGGGAGGGAGAACGGCTCGCGCGTGCGCGCGTGGGCGGCCAGCTCGTCCCGGCTGAGGCGCTGCACCTCGGTCACGGCGCGGCTCGGGTCCGGTTCCTCGGCGCTCAGCACGCTCACCTGGTTCGCGGGGCCGACCACCAGGACGATGAAGCGGGACGGTGCGACGCTCTTGGGCGGCTCGGGCAGGAGCCGTCCCATGCCGCGGGCCGGGGTGGCCTGGAGCTCCTGGTCCACCCGGTGCATCAGGTAGCCGTTCAGGACGAGCGCGCTGACCAGGGCCATGATCGCCAGCCCGGCGACGGTGACGGCGAGGAGGCCGGTGAGGAGGCGGGCGTTGAGCGTCATGGCCGCAGCGCGTAGCCCACGCCGCGCCGGGTGTGGATGAGCGGCGCGCCGAGCGGGTCGAGTTTGCGGCGCAGGTAGCTGATGTAGGTCTCGACGACCTGCGGGTTGCCGTGCTCCCAGCCCCACACTGCGGCGAGGAGCTGGGTGCGCGACAGCACCATGCCCGCGTTGCGCATCAGGTGCGCGAGCAGGCGGAACTCGGTCGGGGAGAGGTCGACGTCGACGCCGCCGCGCCGCACCGTCCACTGGGCCTCGTCCAGTTCGAGGTCGGCGACGCGCAGGACGCCGTCGGGCACGGGCGCGGCACCGCCGGACACGGGCGGGGCCGTCCGGCGCAGCACGGCCCGCACCCGCGCGATCAGGGACTCGATGGAGAACGGCTTGCCGACGTAGTCGTCGCCGCCGAGGGTGAGGCCGGTGACGGTGTCGGACGGGGTGTCCCGCGCCGTCAGGAAGATCACCGGGACCTGGTTCCCGTCCGCGCGGAGCCGCCGGCAGACCTCGAAGCCGTCCACGTCGGGGAGCATGACGTCCAGCAGGACGAGGTCCGGGCGCTCCTCGGCGGCGGCGCGCAGCGCCTTCTCGCCGGTGTCCGCGGTCGCGGTCGCGAAGCCGTGGAAGCGCAGCGCGACCTCGATGAGGTCGCGGATGTTGGCCTCGTCGTCCACGACGAGCACCCGCCTGCCCTCGCTCATCGGCCCCCGCTCGTGCGGCCCGTCGGACTCTCCGCGGGCGCCCTCGCCGCCGTCACCCGCCGGTCTGAAAATACCGTCTGCGGACGTGGCGGCACATGCATGCGAGCACCTCCCGGGAGGCGCCCGCACGCGTCGATGCCGTCAGTCCCGTACGCGGATGAGCTTGGCGGTCCGGGTGTCGCCGGAGCGTTCGCCCGCGATCCGGACCTCGTCGCTCTTCGCGAGGTCCTTGAGGGCGACGTCCTTGCGGTCTTCGCGGATCTTCGTGTCGCCGTTGGCGGTCCACGTCCAGGACGTCCCGTCGGCGCTCTTGACGGTCAGCGTCGTCGACGACAGGGCGGTGATCTCGCCGCGCTGGAAGGCGACGAGGCGGAAGCCGTCGCCGTCGCGGACGGTGGCCTCGCCGTGGACGCCCCGTCCGCCGCCCAGGCCGAAACCGTGCTCGCCGGGCCCGTGCAGGCCGGGACGGACCCGGCGGGGACCGTCGCGGAACGGGCGGTCCTCGCCCTTCTCGGACGGCTTCGCCGTGGGGGAAGGAGAAGGGGAGTCCGCGACGGCGGGAACGGCGACGTAGAGACCGAGGCTGAGGATGCCGGCGGCGCCCAGCCCGGCGATGAAGGATTTGCGGTCGGTTCGCATGGAACCCATCAAACCGAAGGCGCCTGGCAGAACACCCTGCGCGATCCTGGGAGAACCCTGGGAATCAGATGCAGCACGTATGGAGGGGACATGGCGGATGTCGCGATCGTGGGGGCGGGGGTCGCCGGACTGGTCGCCGCGCGTGACCTCGTCCGGGACGGGCACGACGTGGTCGTTCTGGAGGCGCGGGACCGGGTCGGCGGACGGCTGCTGAACGGCGAGCTGCCCGGCGGCGAGCCGATCGAGGTCGGCGGCCAGTGGGTCGGCCCCGGGCAGGACGCGGTGCTCGCGCTGCTCGACGAGCTGGGCCTGGCGACGTACCCGACGTACGACGAGGGGCGGCACATCGCCGAGATCGGCGGCACGCGCGACGAGTACACCGGCCGCATCCCCCACCTGTCCCCCGCCACGCTCGCCGACATCGCGCAGGGCCAGTGGCGCGTCGACCGGCTGAGGCGCGGCGTCCCCGCCGACGCCCCGTGGACCGCGCGGCACGCCGCACGCCTGGACGCGCAGACGTTCGACACCTGGATCCGGCGGAACCTGCACACCCGCGGCGGCCGCGCGTTCATGCGGCTGATCACGCAGGCGGTGTTCTCCGCCGAGGCCGCGGACCTGTCCGCGCTGTGGGCGGGGTTCTACATCGCCGCCGCGGGAGGGCTCGACCCGCTCATCGAGACGACCGGCGGCGCCCAGCAGGACCGGGTCTCCGGCGGCTCGCAGCGGATCGCGCTCGCGCTGGCGGACGAGCTGGGGGACCGCGTCGTCCTGGACTCGCCGGTCACGGAGATCGAGTGGGCGGACGACTCCGTCCGGCTCCGCACGCCGTCGCGGGAGGTGCGGGCGCGCCGCGCGATCGTCGCCGTCCCGCCGACGCTGGCCGGGCGCATCCGGTACACGCCGGGGCTCCCGGGTGACCGGGACCAGCTCGTCCAGCGCCTGCCGATGGGGCGGGTCATCAAGGTCAACGTCGGGTACGACGAGCCGTTCTGGCGCGCGGACGGGTACAGCGGGCAGGTGACCAGCGCGAACCGCCCGTTCGGGATCACGTTCGACAACACCCCGGAGGGCGGCGGGCCGGGCGTGCTGGTCGGGTTCCTGGAGGGGCGGCACGCCGACATCGCGGCCCGCCTGCCCGCCGCGGAGCGCCGCGCCCAGGTCGTCGCCGACCTGGTCGGCTACTTCGGCCCGCGGGCGGGGGAGCCCGTCGCCTACATCGAGCGGGACTGGGCCGCGGAGGAGTACTCGCGCGGCTGCTACGGCGCGTTCGCCGCGCCCGGGACGCTGACCCGGTTCGGCCCGGCCCTCCGCCGGCCGGTCGGCCCGCTGCACTGGGCGGGCACGGAGACGGCGACGAGGTGGGCCGGCTACATCGACGGCGCCGTCGAGTCGGGCCACCGCGCCGCCCGCGAAACGGCCCGTGGCGGGGGCTAGTCGGCGGACGTGAGGGTCTCCAGGACTTCGGTTCCGTACTTGGCGAGCTTGTTCTCGCCCACGCCGTTCACGCGGCCGAGCTCGGTGAGGGTCGTCGGGAGGGCCGTCGCGATCTCGCGCAGGGTCGCGTCGTGGAAGATGACGTAGGCGGGGACGCCCTGCTCCTTCGCGGTCGCGGCGCGCCAGGCGCGGAGCCGCTCGAAGGTCGGCATGGCCTCGGCCGGCAGCTCGACGGGGGCCTTGCGGTCCTTGGCGGCCTTCGCCGCCTTCGGGGCGGGACGCTCCGGTTCGCGGCGCATCATCACCTTGCGTTCGCCGCGCAGCACGGCGGCGCTCGCGTCGGTCTGCACCAGCGTGCCGTGGTTGCTCTCGACGGCGACGAGGCCCTGCGCGAGGAGCTGCCGGACGACGCCGCGCCACTCGCCCTCGCGCAGGTCGGTGCCGACCCCGAACGGCTTCAGGGTGTCGTGGTCGAACTGGATGACCTTGGCGTTCTTCTTGCCGAGCAGGATGTCGATGATGTGCCCGGCGCCGAACTTCTGGCGCCGCTCCCGGTCGAGCCGCACGATCACCGACAGGACCTTCTGCGCGGGGACGGTCGCGTCCCACGACTCGGGCGGCGTCAGGCAGGTGTCGCAGTTGCCGCACGGCTCGGCGGACTGGCCGAAGTAGTTCAGCAGCTGGACGCGGCGGCACTCGACCGTCTCGCAGAGGGCGAGCATGGCGTCCAGGGCCATGGCCTGGCGGCGGCGGAACGCGGCGTCCCCCTCGCCGCCGTCGATCATCTTGCGCAGGTTGACGACGTCCTGCAGCCCGTAGGCGAGCCAGGCCGTGGACGGGAGGCCGTCTCGCCCGGCGCGGCCCGTCTCCTGGTAGTAGCCCTCGACGGACTTGGGCAGGTCGAGGTGGGCGACGAAGCGGACGTCGGGTTTGTCGATGCCCATGCCGAACGCGATGGTCGCGACGATGACGAGGCCGTCCTCGCGGAGGAAGCGCGCCTGGTTCGCGGCGCGCGTCTCCCCGTCCAGGCCCGCGTGGTACGGGAGCGCCTCGATGCCGTTCTCGGTCAGGAACGCGGCGTGCTTCTCCACCGAGTTGCGGGAGAGGCAGTAGACGATGCCCGCGTCGCCCTTGTGCTCGGTCTGGAGGAGGCGGAGGAGCTGCCGCTTGGCGTCGGTCTTCGGCTCGATCCGGTACTGGATGTTGGGCCGGTCGAAGCTCGCGACGAAGTGCTTGGCGTCCTCCAGCTGGAGGCGGGTGGCGATCTCGCGGCGGGTCGCCTCGGTGGCGGTCGCGGTGAGGGCGATGCGCGGGATGTCGGGCCAGCGCTCGTGCAGGCCCGACAGCATGAGGTAGTCGGGGCGGAAGTCGTGCCCCCACTGCGACACGCAGTGCGCCTCGTCGATGGCGAACAGGGAGACGTCGCCGCGGTCGAGCAGCTCGACGGTCGAGGCGGACCGCAGCCGCTCGGGCGCGAGATAGAGCAGGTCGAGCTCGCCGGTGACGAACTGGGCCTCGACGACGCGGCGCTCGTCGAGGTCCTGCGTGGAGTTGAGGAAGCCCGCCCGGACGCCGAGCGCCCGCATCGCGTCGACCTGGTCCTGCATGAGGGCGATGAGCGGCGAGATGACGACCCCGGTGCCCTTCCGGACGAGCGCCGGGATCTGGTAGCACAGCGACTTCCCGCCGCCGGTCGGCATCAGCACGAGGGCGTCGCCGCCGGACGCGACATGCTCGACGATCTCCTGCTGGCCGTCCCGGAACGCGTCGTACCCGAACACGCGCCGCAGGACGTCGAGGGTCTCCGGGATCTCGGGGGAAGGCATCGGCCCATACTACGAGCGGCCCCCGCCGCCCGGCCCCGCGAACGCTACTTGTGGATGACCGCCACCCGGTCCGGGGTCACCTCGTCCAGGCCGTCGGCGACGTACGCGGCCAGGGCCAGCGCGTCGGGCGCGGGCGGATGCGCCGGACGCGGGATCGCGATGACCGTCATCCCGGCGGCGTGCGCCGAGCGGATGCCGTTGGCGGAGTCCTCGATGGCGACGCAGTCGCCGCCGGATACGCCGAGCTGGGCGGCCACGGCGAGGTATCCGTCCGGCTCGGGCTTGCCGCGGTCGACCTCCTCGGTGGAGACGGTGGCGCGGAACAGCCCGGCCACGCCGAGCTTGCCGAGCACGAGTTCGATGAGGGCGCGCGGGGACGAGCTGGCGAGGCCGAGCGGGCGGTAATCGGCCATCCGGCGGACGGCGTCCTCCGCCCCGGGCAGCAGCGGAAGCTCCTCCTCGTACCGCTGGAGCATCTGGTCGATCACCTCGTAGGCGACCTGCTCCGCGGTGACGCCGTCGATGAGGTCGGTGGCGAGGTAGTCGGCCCACTCGTTGGTGCTCATGCCCATGAGGCGCTCCTGGGTGTCGGGCAGCCAGCGCCCGCCGCGGTCGGCGACGTACGCGCGCCGCACCTCCTCCCACATCGGCTCCGAATCGATCAGGACGCCGTCCAGATCGAACACGATGGCCTGCACGGGCATGGGTTCCTCCCTGGTCTCGGCAGCGCCGGTCTCGGTAGCGTGCGCGCCTCCGGCCCGACCACTACCCGATGCGGTCGACAGGGAACGTTGCGCATCGGTTCGGACGAATACCCTCTGACCTGTATTTATCCGTCCAATGCGGCATGATCCAGTTTCAGTCTGGCATGGTGGACACCCTCCGTACCCCCTCCGGAGTCACTGCAGAGGAGATCTGCCCATGGTGTTCCTCGGTTTCCTGCTGGTCGCGGCCGCCATCCTCGCCGGGGTCGGCGTCGCCCTTGACAACGCCGAAGCCGCGAACCTCGTCCTCTTCGGCCAGACCGTCCCCGGCGTGAACGAGCAATGGCAGGTCTTCCTCGCCGGCGCGGCCGTCGCCCTCGTCTTCTTCTGCGGGATGGCGCTCACCTTCACGGGTGCCGCGCGCCGCATCCGCACCCGCCGCGACATGCGCGACCTGCGGGAGGAGCACGAGGAGTCGCTGACCGCGCTCGTCGCGGAGAAGCGCCGCCTGGAGCGGGAGCTCGCCCAGGTCCGGCAGGGCCCCGGCGCCGCGCGCCCCGGGCCGGCGGCGCCCCGTCCGGCTGGCGACACCGGGCCGATGCCCCGCCGGGAGCCGGCCGCCGCAGCCCCGGGCGTCCGCGTCGCGCCGAAGAACCCCGGCGCCTCCCCCTTCTTCAGCCGCAACGACTGAGGCTCGTTCGCGAAGAGCCGGTTCAGCCGTCCTCGACCAGGCGGGGCGCGGCGGTGCCGGCGCGTTCGAACGGGCTGGTCTCCAGCCTGCCGGACGGCGCCCCCGCGTACTCCCGGTAGGACGGCGGACGAGAGTCCGGCGCCCCCACCAGGACCCACCGGCGCGCCCGGACGGCGCCGATCAGGAACTCGCCGTCGGTCACCTCGCCCGCGTCCGCGACGATCAGCGCGTCGAACTCCTCGTCGCGGGCGCTGACGCCGATGCCCGCCGGCGTTCCGACGACGACGTCGGCGGTGCCGAGCAGCACGTCTCCCCCCGCCGGCCGCCCGCCGTGCAGGTAGCCGGTGAGCAGCTCGATCCGGGCCATCGCGCGCCGCTGGTGCGCCGGGACGACCTCCGGGTCGGCGGCGGGATCCGAGCCGCAGACCTCCCTGACCTGCTCCCGCGACAGCTCCTCGGTCCGCCGCGCGGCCGCCAGATCGGTGTCGCGGGCCGACATCTCCGCGGCGGCCTCGGCCGTCCGGCGCTCCAGCGCCGCCTCCGTCTCCGCCGCCCTGGCCTCGGCCTTCTCCGCGTCCGACCGGGCCCGGGCCGCCGCCGCGAGAGCCCGCTCGCGGGACGTGCGGGCCGTGTTCACCCGGTCCTCGATCACCTGCGCGGCCTGCTGCGCGGCGCGGGCCCGCATGGCGGCCTGGGTGGCCCGCTCCACGGACTCCGCCGCCAGCCGCGCCTGCTCCCGGTGCTCGGCGCCCGCCGTCTCCCGCTCCGTCGCGAGCCAGGCCAACTCCGTGGTCAGCCGCTCCTGCGCCTCCTGCGCCGCCGCGAGCCGCGCCCCGCCCTCCGAGACGAACGACGCGAGCCCCCGCCGGATCCGCTCGGCGTTCTCCGCCGCGTCCTTGGCCTCACGGGCCCGCTTCGCCGCCTCGTCCGCCTCCCGCGTCCGGGCCTTGAACTCGGCGCGCAGGCGCTTCAGCTCGGACGGCGGCGACGCCACGTGCAGCCGCTGGCCGAGCGTCATCCTCCGCCGCACCGCCGCCAGCGCCGACTCCGCCGCCGCCAGCCGGTAGTAGGCGGCATGCCCTTCGGCGGCCTTGTCCGCGTCCGTCGCCGCCAGCCGGTGGGACTCCTCCGCCGCGTGGGGCAGCGCCTCCTGCGCGCGCGCCAGCTCGTCCGTGAGGGACGCCTCCGTCTCCCGGGCGGCCTGCAGCTCGGACTGCGCGGTCTTGGCGCGCTCGTCCATCTGGACGCAGCGCGCGTAGGACGCGTCGGCCGTCCGCGTCAGCGCGTTCGCCTCGGTGGCCGCCTCGTCCGCCTCCGTCCTGAGGCGCTCCGCCTCCGCGCGCGGCCCGGTGAGCTCCTCCTCGGCCTCCCGCTGGACGACGGCGAGCCGCTCCGCCTCAGCCTCGGCCTCCTCGGCGGCCTGCCCGGCGGCCGCCACCGTCTTGCGGTACTCCTCGATCGCGCGGGCCATCGCGGCCCGCTCGGCCTCCAGCTCCTCGCCGCGCCGCACATGCTCGGCCTCGACGGACCGCAGCGCCGCCGCGTCCCTGGGCCACTGCTCCAGTGACATCAGCCCGCGCCGCAGGAAGCGGATCTCCGTCTCCCACGCCTGCCGCCACGCCTCTCCCACCGGCCGCAGCGCGGCCGACCGGACCCTCGCCTCCGGTGCGGACGGACCCTCCTCCGGGACGGCCGGCTCCGCGATGGGCAGCGCGGGCAGCGGCTCGACCCGCGTGACCGCCGACGGGCTCTCCTCCGGCGTCCCGGACACCGGCCTGAACTCGACCGTCTCGCTGGACCTGGACTCCCGCACCGGCGGCGCCGCTCGGACGGCCTCATCGTCCACCGGCGGGAACGCCTGCGTCTCCACCGAATCGGCCTCCGCCGTCGCCGGACGCGTCTCGACGAGCAGCGAGAAGACCTCGGGGTCCTCCTCCAGGCCGCGCAGCAGTTCGGCCGCCCGCTCCGGCGTGGGCGCGACGAGCAGCGCCCGCCCGTCCGCCGCGGCCAGCTCCCGCACCAACCCGCGGATGACCTCGTTCCCGTCGTCGCTCTGGATGAGCCGGAGCTCGTCCGTCTTCTCCAGCGCCCCGGGCGCGACGAGGAACCGCGAGAGCACCTCCCAGTCCCCCGCGACCCGCTCCTCCCGCAACGCGCGCAGGGCCGCCATATGCGGCCGCCAGCCCACCGGCGGGACGTCCTCGGGCACGTCCCGGAGCCGCGCGTCGATCCGCTCGTAGAACTCGGTCAGCGGCCCGTAGACACTCTCGACCAGCTCAAGCCCGCCCCACCCTTCCGCGACGACCTCGGTCCCCAGCGAAGGAGTGGCAC
>NZ_SMKB01000267.1:0-9360 GCF_004348575.1 Actinomadura sp. 7K534 | reverse complement strand
TGGTGGCGGGCCCATTCACGGCAGCGATGGTGATGGTGTCGGGGAGTAGGTCGTTCAGGTCGGTGGGGGTGGTGTGGATGGCGGCCATGGTGCCGGTTCCGGCCAGTGCGGTGAGGGCTTTGCTGCGCAGTGCGACGAGTTGGGTGGCGTCGTTGAGGGTGAGGGCGCCGGCGGTGTAGGCGGCGGCGATCTCTCCTTGGGAGTGGCCGATGACGGCGTCGGGTTCGATCCCGAGGGATTGCCATAGGTGGGCTAGGCCGGTCATGACGGCGAACAGGGCTGGCTGGACCACGTCGACCCGGTCCAGGGCCGCGGCGTCGGGGGTGGTGAGGATGTCGGTGAGGGACCAGTCCACGTGTGGGGCGAGGGCCTGCTCGCAGGCGAGGATGTGGTCGCGGAAGATGGGGCTGGTGGTCATCAGGTCGGCGCCCATTCCGGGCCACTGTGATCCCTGGCCGGGGAACACGAACACGGTCTTGCCGCTCTGGCCGGGCGCGGCGCGTCCGGTGACCACGGCCGGGTGTGGCTCACCGGCCGCCAGCGCCTGCAGTCCTTCCCGCAGCGTCGCATGGTCGCCGACGATGACGGCGCGGTGGTCGAGGGTGGAGCGGGTGGTGGCCAGCGCCCACGCCACCTCACCGGGATCTAGGTCGGGGTGGGCGTCCAGGTGCTCGGCCAGGCGCCGCGCTTGAGCGGCCAGACCCGCCTCGGTCTTCGCTGAAACGACCCACGGCACGGGCTTGGGTCCGGTGCCCGCGGTGTGCGGCTGGGGCGGGACGATTTCGGCGGGCGGCGCGGCGGGGGCCTGCTCGACGATCACATGGGCGTTGGTTCCGCTGATGCCGAAGGAGGAGATGGCGGCGCGGCTGGGCCGTCCGGTGTCGGGCCAGGGGATTTGCTCGGTGAGCAGTTCGACGGTCCCGGCGGACCAGTCGACGTGCGGGGTCGGCTCATCGACGTGCAGCGTCTGTGGCAGGAGGCCCTGCTGCATGGCCTGGATCATCTTGATGATCCCGGCGACGCCGGCGGCGGCCTGGGTGTGGCCGATGTTGGATTTGATGGAGCCGAGTCGCAGGGGCCGGTCGGCGGGGCGTTGCTGTCCGTAGGTGGCGATGAGCGCTTGGGCTTCGATGGGGTCGCCGAGTGTGGTGCCGGTGCCGTGGGCTTCCACGACGTCGACGTCTGCGGGGGTCAGGCGGGCGCTGGCCAGTGCGTCATGGATGACCCGCTGCTGCGACGGCCCGTTGGGAGCGGTGAGGCCGTTGCTGGCGCCGTCCTGGTTGACCGCCGAGCCGCGCACGATCGCCAGAACCGGGTGGCCGTTGCGCTGCGCGTCCGACAACCGCTCCACCAAGAGGAGCCCGACGCCCTCGCCCCAGCCCGTGCCGTCGGCCGCCGCCGCGAACGGCTTGCAGCGGCCATCACGGGCGAGGCCCCGCTGCCGCGAGAACACGACGAACGCACCCGGGCTGGACATGACGGTGGCGCCGCCCGCGAGGGCGAGATCGCACTCTCCCTGCCGGAGGGATTGGCAGGCCAGATGAAGGGCGACGAGCGAGGAGGAGCAGGCGGTGTCGATGGTGAGGGCGGGTCCTTCAAGACCGAGTGAATACGCGATGCGTCCCGAGGCCACGCTGATCGAGGAGCCGGTCCCCGTGTAGCTCTCCGACGCGCTGGACAGTTCCGGGAGCCCGGAGCTGTAGTCCTGCGAGGAGATGCCGGTGAAGATGCCGGTGCGGGTGCCGTGGAGGGCGGTGGGGTCGATACCTGCGTTCTCGATGGTCTCCCAGGCGGTTTCGAGGAGAAGCCGCTGCTGGGGGTCGGTGGCCTGGGCTTCGCGGGGGCTGATGTTGAAGAAGTCCGCATCGAAGTGGTCGGCGTCGTACAGGAAACCGCCCTCGCGGGCGTAGGTGGTCCCCGGATGATCCGGATCCGGGTTGAAGAGGTCGGCGACCGCCCAGCCCCGGTTCGACGGGAACTCGCCGATGGCGTCGACACCCCCGGCGACCAGATCCCACAACTGCTGCGGTGTGCGCACATCGCCCGGGTAGCGGCATCCCATCGCGACGATCGCGATCGGCTCGTCGGCGGTGATCGTCCGCGTGGCCTTGGCGGTCGTGCCGCCGGTCCCGAGAAGGGTGCTCTTCAGGTGGCGGGCGAGCGCGTCCGGCGTGGGGTGGTCGAAGACGAGAGTGGACGGGAGGCGCTGTCCGGTGGCGGTGGCCAGGCGGTTGCGCAGCTCGATCGCGGTGAGGGAATCGAAGCCCAGCTCACTGAACGGGCGGCTGACGTCGACGTTCTCGGCGGAGCCGTGCGCCAGGACGGTGGCGACGTTCCCGCGGATCAGCGACAGCAGACGCTGGTGCTGCTCGTCTTCGCCGAGGCCGCTGAGCTGAGCCGCCAGGTCGCTGCCGGCGGCCGTTCCGGTGGCGGCCCGCCTGCCGGGTGCGGCGAGCGCGCGCAGCAGCGCTGGCACGGGGGTGGGGAGGCTCCGCGTGCTGATGGGCGTGGCCACGAGGTGAGGCCGGGGCATGGTCAGGACGGCGTCGAAGAGCTCCAGCCCCTGGACGTCCGTGATGGCCGCGAGGTTCTCGGTGATGCGGTTGCGGTCGGTGTCGGTGAGGTGGGCGGTCATGCCGGTGTCCTGCTGCCAGTAGCCCCATCCGATGGACTGGGCCGGCAATCCCTCGGCCCTCCGGTGCGCCGCCAGGGCGTCCAGGAAGACGTTGGCCGCGGCGTAGCCGGCCGCGCCGGGCGGTCCGAAGGTCGCTGCGGCGGAGGAGAACAGGATGAAGGCGGTCAGGGGCAGGTCGCGGGTCTGCCGGTGCAGGTTCCAGGCGGCGTCCACCTTGGGGGCCATGACCGTGTCGATCCGGTCGGGGGTGAGGGCGGTCACGATCCCGTCGTCGATGACCCCGGCCGCGTGGACGACCGCGGTCAGCGGGTGCTCGTCGGGGACGGCGGACAGGAGGTCGGCGAGCATGCGGGGGTCGGCGGTGTCGCAGGCGGCGACGGTCACCTGCGCGCCCAGCTCTTCGAGGCGGCGCCGCAGCTCCTGCGCCTCGGGGGCCCGGAGGCCGCTGCGGCTGGCGACGACGAGGTGCGTGACGCCGTGGCCCGTGACGAGGTGCTCGCTGATCAGCCGCCCGATGGTCCCGGTGCCGCCGGTGACCAGGACGGTGCCGTCCGGGTCGAGGGCGGCGGCCGCGGCGCCGGTCTCGGTTCCGCCGGAGGCGGGCAGGCGGGTGATGCGCGGAGCGTGCACGGTGGTGCCGCGGATGGCGAGTTGCGGCTCGCGGTGCTCCAGCGCGGTGCCGATCGCCGAGCCGAGGACCTGGAGCCCGGCGGCGCGGCCGTCGAGGTCGATGATCGTGATCCGGTCGGGGTGCTCGGTCTGGACGCTGCGGACCAGCCCCCACAGCGTCGACTGGGCCAGGTCGACCGTCTCCAGTCCGCCGGCCGTGGTGCTGCGGGTGGTCAGCAGCACCAGGTGGCTCTGGGTGAAGCGGTCGTCGGTCAGGTACTGCTGGACGAGCCGCAGGACGCGCTTGGTGGTGGCGTGGGCATGGCCGGCCACCTCCTCGTCACCGTCACCGTCACCGCCATCGTCATCGCCGTCGCCGGTGCCGGGACAGGGGACGAGGACGATCTGCGGCGGGGCGGTGCCGTTCGCGCTCGCGCCGAGTTCGGCGAGGTCGGCGAACGCGCGGGTCGGTGTGGTGAGTGCGGCCTGCAGCGCCTGCGCCAGCTCGGGGTCGTGCTCGGTGAGGACGGCGTAGGGGCCGTCCGGTCCGGGTGGCGGGTCAGATGCCAAGGCCGGCCAGTCCAGGCTGAACAGCTGGTCGCGCGGGGCGGCCCCGGATCCCGCGGACAGGTCGCTGGTGAACGGGCGCAGGTTGAGGGTGTCGATGGTGGCGACCAGCCGCCCACTGGGGTCGGCCGCGGTGATGGCGATGCTGCCGTTGCCGTCGTCTCCGCTCCTGGAGGTGATGGCGACCCGCAGGGCGGTGGCGTCGGCGGCGTGCACGGTGACGCCGTTCCAGGTGAACGGCAGGTAGGGGTGCCCGTCCTGGTCGTGGGTGGTGCTGTCGGCGGCCAGGGCGGTGGGGTGCATGGCGGCGTCCAGCAGCGCCGGATGCAGGGTGTAGCCGGTCGCGGCGTCCGGGTCGGGGAGCTCGATCTCGGCGAACATGCCGTCCGGGCTGCTCCAGGCTCTGCGCACCCCCTGGAACAGCGGCCCGTAGTTGAGGTCGCGCTCGTCGAACCGCCGGTACAGGTCGTCGACCGGGACCGGCCGTCCACCGGGCGGGGGCCAGGCGGTCATGTCCGGGGTCTCGGACGGCGCGCCGGAGGGGGCGAGGACGCCGGTGGCGTGGCACGTCCAGGCGCGCTCGCCGGTGAGGTCGGGTCCGCCGTCGAGGCGGGAGTGGATGGCCAGCGGACGGTGGCCGTCGTCGTCGGGCGCCTCCACGGTGACCTGGATCCGGGCAGGGGACGCGGGGTCCAGGACGAGGGGGGTGTGGAGCGCGAGCTCCTGGATGCGGGGAGTGCCGGTGTGGTCGCCGGCGTGGACGGCCAGCTCCAGGTAGGCGGTCCCGGGCAGGACGGGCGTGCGGGCGATGGCGTGGTCGGCCAGCCACGGGTGGGCGTCGAGCGAGAGCCGCCCGGTGAACACGGTGGTCTGCTCGTCGGCGAGGGTCACGCAGGCGCCGAGCAGGGGATGGCCGCCCGTCTCCAGACCCGCGGCCGTCACGTCGGCCGCTCCGGCGGGGGCGCGCAGCCAGAACGGCCGCCGCTGGAAGGCGTAGGTCGGCAGCGCCGGCGCCGGGGCCGGTGGTGCGGTGCCCAGCGCCCGCAGCACCCGCGCCCAGTCGACCCGGACGCCCCGCGCGTGCAGCTCGGCGAGGTTGATCAGCAGGCGCCGCCAGCCGCCGTCGGAGCGCTGGACGGTCCCGGCCACCACCGCCGGGACGCCGGAACCCGGCTTGGGCACGACGTCGAGCGTCTGCTGGATCCCGATGGTGAGCACCGGGTGCGGGCTGACCTCGATGAAGGTGCCGTGACCGTCCTTCAGCAGGGCGGTGGTGGCGTCCTCGAACCGGACGGGGCGGCGGATGTTGTCGAACCAGTATCCGCTGTCGAGGTCCGTGCCGTCCACGATCCCGCCGGTGACGGTGGAGTAGAACGGGACGCCGGCCGGCCGCGGGTCGACGCCGGCGACGGCCGCGCGCAGCTCGTCGCCGATGGTGTCGATGTGCGCGGAATGGGAGGCGTAGTCGACGTCGACCGGGGCGGCGTTGATCTGGTTCTCCCGGCAGAAGGCCAGGAACTCCTCGACGGCGCCCGCGGCGCCCGCGACGACGGTCGCGCGGGGGCCGTTGACCGCGGCGATGACCAGGTCGTCGCCCCAGCGGCGCAGATGCTCGCCGGTCGTCTCCGCCGGCAGCGACACCGTCGCCATCGCCCCGGTGCCCGCCAGCGCCGTCAGGGCACGGCTCCGCAGCGCCACGATCCCGGCGGCCTCGTCGAGGCTCAGCGCGCCGGCCACGCACGCCGCCGCCACCTCGCCGCGGGAATGCCCCACGACGGCGTCGGGCACCACGCCAAGCGACCGCCACAGCTCGGCCAGGGCGACCATGACGGCGAACAGCACCGGCTGGACGACGTCGACCCGCTCCAGCGGCGGGCTGCCGGGCGCGCCGGTCAGCACGTCGGTCACCGACCAGTCGATGTGCGGGGAGAGCGCCTGGTCGCACGCCAGGATCCGGTCCCGGAACACGTCCGACTCCCGCAGCAGCTCGGCGCCCATCCCGGCCCACTGGGAGCCCTCGCCGGGGAACACGAACACCGTCTTGCCGGTGTGCCCGGCCCGGCCCTGGACCACGTGCATGGACGGCTGCCGCTCGGCGACCGCCCGCAACCCGGCCTCGAACTCGTCGCGGGTGCCGATCACGACGGCGCGGTGTTCCAGGTGCGCGCGTGTCGTGGCCAGCGCCCAGGCGACGTCGGCGGGCCGCGGCTCCGGCCCGTCCCCGAGATGGCCGGCCAGCCGCGCCGCCTGCGCGGCGAGCGCGGCCTCGCTCTTACCGGAGACCGTCCAGGGGACGACCGGCTCGGGGACGGGCCGCTCGGCGAGGCCGTCATCGTTCTCGTCCCGCGCGGGTCCGCCGGCGGGCGCCGGGGCCGGCTCGGGGGCGTGCTCGATGATGGTGTGGGCGTTGGTCCCGCTCATCCCGAAGGACGAGATCGCGGCGCGCCGCGGCCGCTCGGTCTCGGGCCAGGCCACGGGTTCGGTGAGCACCCGCACCGCGCCGGCGGACCAGTCGACGTGCGGTGTCGGCTCGTCGACGTGCAGGGTGCGCGGCAGGACGCCGTGCCGCATGGCCTGGACCATCTTGATGACTCCGGCGACGCCCGCGGCGGCCTGGGTGTGGCCGATGTTCGACTTGACCGAGCCCAGCCACAGGGGCCGGTCGTCGGGGCGCCCCTGCCCGTAGGTGGCGATGAGCGCCTGAGCCTCGATGGGGTCGCCGAGCGCCGTGCCCGTGCCGTGGGCCTCGACCGCGTCGACCTCGTCCGGTTCCAGGCCCGCGGTGGCGAGCGCCTGGTCGATGACCCGCTGCTGCGCGGGGCCGTTGGGGGCGGTGAGGCCGTTGCTGGCGCCGTCCTGGTTGACGGCCGATCCGCGCACCACCGCGAGGACGGGGTGGCCGTTGCGGCGCGCGTCCGACAGCCGCTCGACCAGCAGCAGCCCGACGCCCTCCGCCCATCCGGTGCCGTCGGCCGCCGCGGCGAACGCCTTGGCGCGGCCGTCGGGGGCGAGTACGCGCTGCCGGGAGAACACCACGAACGCGCCGGGGCTGGACATGACGCTCGCCCCACCGGCCAGGGCCATGTCGCACTCTCCCTGCCGGAGCGCTTGGCAGGCCAGGTGGAGGGCGACCAGGGAGGAGGAGCAGGCGGTGTCGATGGTGACCGCGGGCCCTTCCAGACCGAAGGTGTAGGCGATCCGGCCCGAGGCCACGCTCCCGGACGTCCCGGGGCCGAGATGCCCCTCGGACTCGCTGGACAGATGCGGGAGCCCCGAACCGTAGTCCTGCGAGGAGATGCCGGTGAAGATGCCGGTTCGGGTGCCGTGGAGCCCGGTGGGGTCGATACCTGCGTTCTCGATGGTCTCCCAGGCGGTTTCGAGGAGAAGCCGCTGCTGGGGGTCGGTGGCCTGGGCTTCGCGGGGGCTGATGTTGAAGAAGTCGGCGTCGAAGTGGTCGGCGTCGTAGATGAAGCCGCCCTCGCGGGCGTAGGTGGTGCCGGGGTGGTCGGGGTCGGGGTGGTAGAGGTCGGCGACCGGCCAGCCCCGGTTCGACGGGAACTCGCCGATGGCGTCGACACCCCCGGCGACCAGGTCCCACAGCTGCTGCGGTGTCCGGATGCCGTCGGGGTAGCGGCACCCCATGCCGATGATGGCGATCGGCTCGTCCGCGCTGACGGCGGCGGTCGCGGCCCTCTGGGACGTCTTCGAGCCGAGCACGACGTCCCTGAGGTGGCGGGCGAGCGCGTCGGGTGTGGGGTAGTCGAAGACGAGGGTGGCGGGCAGCCGCCGGCCGGTGGCCATGCCGAGCCGGTTCCGCAGCTCCACCGACATCGCCGAGTCGAAGCCCAGTTCGTTGAAGGGGCGGTCGGTGTCGACGCTGTCCGGTGTCGCGTGCGCCAGCACGGTCGCGATGCTGCCGCGCAGGAGCGAGAGCATGTGCCGGTGCTGCTCGTCGGGACCGAGCGTGGACAGGTGCTCGGCCAAGGCGCTCGCGTGCGCGGCCGTCCCCCCGGCGGTGGGCCGGGCGGCCGTGCTCGGAACGAGCGCCCTGAACAGCGCGGGCGGCGGCGCGGGCAGCGCGCCCACCCGGATGGGAACGGCGAGGACGCGGGGACGCGCCGTCGCAAGGGCGGCGTCGAACAGCCGGAGTGCCCGCTCCGCCGTCAGCGCGCCGATCTCACCGGACTCCGGATGCCACGGACCCCACCCGATCGTTCGGGCGGGCAGACCCGCGGCCAGCCGGGCGCCGGCGAGGGCGTCGAGGAAGTGGTCGGCGGCGGCGTCCGCGCCCTGCCCGGGGGCGCCGAACACGGAGGCGGCCGAGGAGAACAGGATGAAGGCGGTCAGGGGCAGGTCGCGGGTCTGGTGGTGCAGGTTCCAGGCGGCGTCCGCCTTGGGGGCGAGCAGGGCGCCCGCCTCCTCGGCGGTGCCGCCGGCCGCGTGGACGACGCCAGTGAGGGGATGCGCCTCGGGGACGGCCGCGAGGAGTCCGGCGAGCCGGACGGGGTCGGCGGTGTCGCAGCCGGTCATCGTGATGTGGGCGCCCAGTTCCTCCAGGCGGTTCCGCAGCTCCACGGCATCGGGGGCGCCCGGCTCGGGGACGGCCAGGATCAGGCGGGTGACGCCGTGCCCCGCGACGAGGTGTTCGGCGACCAGCGCGCCGAGGGTTTCGGTGCCTCCGGTGACCAGCACCGTGCCGCCGGGAGCGAAGGCCGGCTGCTCGGCCGCGGCTCCGTCCGGGGACGCGGTGCTGGTCGTCCGGGTCAGCCGTGCGGCGTGGACGTCGCCGCCGCGGACGGCGAGCCGGGGCTCGTCCTGGTCCAGCGCGGTGCCGATCGCGGCGGGAAGCCCCTGGATGCTCGCGGGCTGCCGGTCGATGTCGATGAGCGTGAGGCGGCCGGGATGCTCGGCCTGGACGCTCCGCCCCAGTCCCCAGACGGCGCTCGCGGCGAGGTCCACCGCGTCCGGTTCCTCGACCGCGGTGGCGTCGGTGGTCAGCAGCACCAGGTGGCTGCCGGCGAAGCGGTCGTCGGACAGGTACCGCCGAAGCAGCTCCAGCGCGTCCCGGGAGGCCGAGTGAGCGCGTGCGAGCACCTCCGCGCCGTCCTCGCGGCCGTCTGCGGGCCACGGGATGACAATGACCGGTGGCGGGTCGTCTTCGCCCAGCTCGTCGAGGTCGTCATAGCCGAGCGCGGCGCGCAGCTCCTCGGCGAACCCGGGATCGCGTTCACCGAGGACCGCGACGGCGGCGCCAGTGCCCGTCTCGGTCGGCGACAGAAGCGGCCAGGACAGCGCGTACAGGTGGTCGCGTCGCACGGGCGCGGTCGCCGGGGCGCCGGTAACGGGACGCAGGGTGAGCGTGCCGATGCTGGCGACCGGCTCGCCGGCCGGGTCGGCGGCGGTGAGGGCCAGGCCGGTGGCCTGGTCACCCTCGCCGCCGGTGGGGGTGATGGCGACGCGGAGCGCCGTCGCCCGCGCGGCGTGGAAGGTGACGTCCTGCCAGGCGAAGGGGAGGTGGGCCTGGTCGCCGGGACCGTCCGCGGCAAGGG
>NZ_SMKB01000266.1:0-9370 GCF_004348575.1 Actinomadura sp. 7K534 | reverse complement strand
GTGGTGCGGGGCTACGACCCGGCCGTCCCGGCGCCGGACGGCGTGGTCCGGGCCGGGGGCGAGGCGCAGGCCGCCGCGGGGGCGGATCTGATCCTCAGCGTCAACAGCGCGCACGACGCCGTGGCCGCGCTCAAGGCGGGCCTGGGCGAGGTGGGCGACGGTGCCGTGTGGGCCGACCTGAACACCGGGTCGCCGGGCCTGAAGCGGGAGCTCGCCGCGCTCGCGGCGGCGGCCGGGGTCCGGTTCGCGGACGTCGCGATCATGGCGCCGGTGCCGGGACGCGGGCTGCGCACCCCGATGCTGGCCTGCGGGAACGGCGCCGGGGACGTCCGCCGCCTGCTCGGGCCGCTCGGCGCGTCCGTCGAGGTGATGGACGCCGAGGCCGGGACGGCGGCGGCCCGCAAGCTGCTCCGCAGCGTCTTCTTCAAGGGCCTCGCCGCGTCGGTGGTCGAGGCCCTGGAGGCGGCGCGTGCGGCGGGCTGCGAGGACTGGCTCCGGCAGAACATCGTCGACGAGCTGACGGCCGCCGGAGACGCCACGGTGACCCGTTTGGTCGAGGGCACCTACAAGCACGCCGAACGCCGAGCCGCAGAAATGGAGGCCGCGGCAAAAATGCTGGAGGAGCTGGACGTGGAACCCACGATGTCCGCCGCCAGCCGCGACCTCCTGACCCGCCTCTCCCGCTGACTCGCGGCGCGTCAGGGGACGGGGGGCGTGCCGTGGGTGTGGAAGGACTCGATGGTCTTCAGGCCCCACGCCTGGCCCTTCGCGCGCTCCGCCTCCGTCCAGGTGATCGTCTTCCAGTCCGGTGCCAGCACCAGGCGGGCGCCAGGGTTGCACAGCTCGACGCGGTTGCCGCCCGGCTCGTAGACGTAGAGGAAGAACGTCTGCTGGATGGCGTGCTTGTGCGGTCCCGTCTCGATGAAGACGCCGTTGTCGAGGAAGATGTCGGCGGCGCGGAGGATGTCCTCGCGGGTGTCGGTCGCGAACGCGATGTGGTGCAGGCGGCCGCGGCTGCCCGTCCGGTCGCGCGTGTAGACGAGGTCGTACGACTTGTTGGTGAACGTGACCCAGCGCCCGGCGATCGTGCCGTCGTCCAGGCGGATCTGCTCGGTGGGGCGGCCGCCCAGCACGTCCCGCAGGAAGTCGGTGCTCGGCTCGACCTCGGCGGCCAGGAAGTTGACGTGGTCGAGGCGGCGGACGCACACGCCCATCGCGGGGTACGCCTGCGCCTGGTTCTTCAGCGACGGCGCCAGCTCCGGCGGCGCCTCGTACCACTCCGACTCCCAGTAGATCTCCAGCTCGTGGCCGTCCGGGTCGCGGAACACGTAGGTCGGGCCGATGCCCGGGTCGCCGTCGCGCCAGCCGATGCCGAGGCCCGCGTCCTCGATCGCGCGGACGCGGCGGTCGAGCGCCTCCTGGGACGACGCGCGCAGCCCGGTCCGCCGGATGCCGGACGTGGTGTGCGCGGTCAGCTTGAGCGTGTGGTGCTCGTAGTCGTCCCACGTCCGCAGGTACACCGAGTCGCCCTCGGCGCCGTTCTCGGTGAGGCCCATGACGCGGGTGAAGAACCACAGGCTCTTCTCCGGCTCGGGCGTCAGCAGCTCGACGTGGCCGACGTGCGCGATCTCGTGCTTGAGGGTCATGGGCTGCTCCGGGGGAAGACGGTTCCGTCGAAAAGCCTGCGGGCCGTCCGGACGACGCCGGCGCGCCGGACGGCCGCGCCGTCCAGCTCGACCGCCACGTCCAGGCGCCCGGCCGGGTGCTCGATGCTCAGCGGCGCGCCGGGCGGCGGGAGCTCGGCGAGGTCGTGGCCGACCGCGCCGTCGAGCAGCACGGCGGTGCCGACGCTGACGGCGCCGAGGACCCCGATCGAGGTGTGCACCCGCACCGGGATGAACGTGCGGGTGCAGATCGTCCCGCCGTCGCGGGGCGGCGCGACGAGGGTGGTCTTCGGCACCGAGGCTGTGGTGACGTCGCCGAGCCCCATCAGCTCGCCCGCCCGGAGCCGCAGTTCCTGGACGCGGTCGCCCAGCCCGGGCAGCGCGCCCAGTTCCTCCGGGCTCTCGTAGCCGGTGGCGCCGAGGTCGGCCGCGGCGGCGACCACCACCGGCATCCCGTTGTCGACGCAGGTCACCTCGACGCCGTCGATCAGATCGCGGAGACGGCCGGTGGGAAGCAGCGCCCCGCAGGCCGACCCTTCCGTCTCCGCGAAGTCCAGGGCGATCGGGGCGGCGGTCCCCGGCACGCCGGAGATCGCGGTGTCCCCGTCGTAGGCGACGGCGCCGCCTGGCGTCGGGAACGTCGCGGTCGCGACGCCGCCGGAGTTGACCATCCGGATGCGGACGCTCGTCCGCTCGCCGCCCGCCTCGACCAGCCCGCGCTCGACCGCGAACGGCCCGACCCCGGCGAGCAGGTTCCCGCAGTTCTGCCGGTCGGACACCGTCGGCTCCGCCACGCCGAGCTGGAGGAACAGGTAGTCGACGTCGGCGTCCGGGCCGGCCGAGCGGGACACCACCGCCACCTTGCTGGTGAGCGGGTGGGCGCCGCCGATCCCGTCGATCTGCCGGGGGTCGGGGCTGCCCATGGCGCGCAGCAGCAGGTCGTCCCGCTCGCCCGGGTCGGACGGCAGGTCCCCGGCCAGGAAGTAGGCGCCCTTGGACGTGCCGCCCCGCATCAGCATGCAGCGCACACCGGTGCTCACGGCTCCTCCGGCCCCGCGTACTCGGTGTACTCGACGTACTCGACGCCCATCCCCGGCAGCCGGTCGCGCAGCCCGTACCGGTCGAGGCCCAGCTCGCCGCGCCGGAACGCCTCGCGCGTCGCGGTCTCCTTCTCCTCCCGCGCCTTCGCGGCCGCGACCGCGTCCGCGACCTGGCCGCGCGGGACGCACACCACGCCGTCGTCGTCGGCGAGGACCGCGTCGCCGGGCCGGATGGTCTGCCCGCCGATCGTCACCGGCACGTTCACCGAACCGGGCGTCGCCTTCACCGTCCCCTGCGCGCTCACCGCCGCCGACCACACCGGGAAGCCCATCGCGTGCAGCTCCGCCACGTCCCGGACGCCCGCGTTGATGACGAGACCGCGCACGCCCCTGTGCATGAGCGCGGTCGCGAACAGTTCGCCGAACATCCCGTCGGTGGACGGCGACGTCGTCGTCACGACCAGCACGTCGCCGGGCCGGCACTGCTCGACCGCCACATGGATCATCAGGTTGTCGCCCGGCCACGACAGCACGGTCACCGCCGTCCCGGCGATCCGGGACCCGAGGTGCACCGGGCGGATCGACGGCCCGAGGCAACCCGTCCGCCCCATGGCCTCGTGGACGGTCGCGACGCCGAACCCCGCCAGCGCGTCGACCGCCTCGGCGTCGGCGCGCGGCGGGTTCGTGACGACGACCGTCCTCACGCCAGCACCCCCGTCGTCTGCGGGTACAGCCGGACGTACGCCTCGGCCATCGTGTCGTGCGGCAGCCCCAGGTTCGGGCCCGCGTTGCGCTTGAGCTGCACGCCGCGGCGCCGGGCCAGGTCGGTGTAGTAGTCCCACATGTGCTGCTGCGCGGGCAGGCACTCCATGGCCCGGCGCTTGCGCTCGAACACCGGGGTGATGTCGAGCAGCACATTCGGCTTGAAGTCGCACTGCTCGGGCTGGTGCGGCTCGAAGAAGAACACCGGGGGCGCGCCGAGCGGCTCGCCGGGCGCGTCGTACCCGATGGCCTGGGCCAGCACCCGCGCCTGGAGCGCCATCCGCGCCGCCGCCGGGTGGTCGCCGTTGTAGGGGTCGGCGAGGGGATGCGTGAGCACCACCGCCGGGTCGAAGTCCCGGTACACGCGGACGAGCCGGTCCACCAGCTCCGGTGACTCGACCAGGGGGTAGTCACCGGCGTCCAGGAACTGGATCTCCGCGCCGAGTTCGGCCGCCGCCGCCTCCGCCTCGCCCCGGCGGATCTCCTTGATCTCGGCCAGTCCCTTGCCCGCGCGCCACGCCTTCGCGGACTCCCCGCGCTCGCCGTAGCTCAGGCACACCACCTTCGCGCGGTCGCCGCGCTCGGCGGCCAGGGCGATCGCGCCCGCGGCGCGCCACACGAAGTCGCCGGCGTGCGCACTGATCACGAGCAGGGGGCTGGACGTGCCGGTATCGCTCATGGCACCACACTCTGCGCGCTTGTAGCCCAAATTGTCAACAATTCTGCGAACACTAGCCCCGCCGGAGGTCGCCGATCTGGTCGAGCAGCAGCCGGCTGAGCCGCAGCATCTCCTTCACCGGATCCCAGAGGCCCGCGACGTCCGTCCCCGGCGCGAGATGGGGCCTCTCCAGCTCCTCATGCATCCGCTCGGCCTCGGCGAAAATCTCCTCGTCCGGGGCCTCCGGCAGGTGCCGCATGAGGTCGGCGAGCTTGTGGATAAGGGCCGAGTAGCCGTGCCGGAACGCGGTGTCGGCGGGCAGGTCGTCCTCGTCACCGCCCATCGCCAGGCGCAGCGTCGCGCCGATCGAGCGCGTGTACGACATCGCGTTCTCCAGCGTGTTCAGCCGCCCGGGCGCCGCCCACCTCCCGGGCGTCTCGCGCCAGCGCACCGGATACCCCCACCACCGCGCACGCGGGTTCGCGCGCAGACTGGACTCGGCCTGCTCCACCGCGTACCGCGCCTGCCGCTGGACGCTCACCAGCCGCGACTCGCGCTCGCCCCAGAGGGAGTCCCACTCGACGGGATCCAGGACGTTCTCGGCCAGCGCCCCCATGGCGTCGACCAGCGCGCCGCGCATCTCCCGGACGGCGTCCTCGCCCCGCCGCAGGTACAGCGGGGGGAAGACCAGCGCGTTGACGGCCAGCCCGACCGTCAGGCCGACCGCCACGTCGGCGATGCGGGGCATGACGTATCCGGCGGCCTCGTGCCCGCCGAACAGCAGGGCGAACAGCGCGGTGAACGCGACCTGGGGCGACTGGTCGCCGAGCCTGCGCCAGCCCGCGACCATCATCGCGACGAGCAGCACGACGGCGATCCCGGGCGTCGTCGGGCCGAGCAGCCGCCCGACCGGGATCGCGAGGGCGGCGCCGATCACGAACCCGGCCCCGTACTTCAGGCTCTCCTGGACCGACCGGACGACCGTCGGGTACACCCCGAGCAGCGCGGCCAGCGGGGCGAAGTACGGCTCGGGGTGGCCGACCAGGTGCCGGGCCACCGGCCACGCCACGGTGGCCGCCACCACCGCCTTGACCGTCAGCTTGGCGCGCTCTTCCCAGTACCGCCATCCGGCGAAGGGCATCAGATGGCTGCGGAACCCCCCGAATCGCATCAAGGGACGCTTCCCGCGCGCCGGGCGCCGAACCCCAGGGAACGCGGAGGCCACCGCGAGCCCGCCGGTGGGATGAGAGGCCGGCGGGCCCGCGGTGGCCTGATCCGCGCGGGCCGGATTCGCGAGGGCCGGTTCGCGAATCCGGGAGGGTCAGCCGTTGGACGGGTCCAGCGAGCCGATCGCCTCGGGGGTGAGCTTGGCGCCCCGCTCCCGCTGCGGGTAGTGGCCGACGTCGATGCGGGCGACCTCGCGGGCCGTCCGGTAGTCGATCACCGAGATCTGGTTCTTCTCGGAGAGCGAGACGTAGCAGTCACGCCCGTTCGGGGAGGTCTGCGTCCAGTACGGGAGCGCACCGGGCTCGTAGTGGACGGTCCCGTCCGTGCTCAGGCCCGGCCGCGACACGATGGAGACGTAGTCGTCGATCGTCCCCGCCATGCACAGCTTGCTCTCGTCCCCGCTCATGGCCATGCCGTGGTGGGCGGAGTTCTGCGGGTAGTCGTCGGGCTTCATCGCGGCGCCCCGCTCACTGAACGGCATCTCCACCGTCCGCGTGATCTTCCCGGCGGCGAGGTCGTACTCGACGAACCCGTTCAGGTACGACAGCTGGGCGTACATGGTCTTGTTGTCGCTGGTGAAGACGGCGGGGCGGATCCCGTACTCGAACTGGTAGGTGCGCAGGTGCCGGTACGTGCTCGCGTCCACCGCGGTGACCGACCTCGCCCCCTTCAGCCCGTTGAGGAGCTTCGGCAGCGAGGTGATGCCGATGCTGGAGTTGTAGAGGATCGTCCCGTCGGGCGAGTAGTCGTTGGCGTGCGGGTAGCTGCCGGTGGCGAACGTCGTCACCAGCCGCCCGGTCGCGGTGTCGATGACCTCGGCCTTGCTCGCCGTGGTGGCGCTGACGACGAACCTCGTCCCGTCCGGGGAGAGCGCGGCGTGGTCGGCCTTGAAGCCCTCGGTCTTGCGCCGCCACAGCATCCGCTTGCTCGCGATGTCGAACGCGACGGCGTCCGACAGCACGCCCCGCGAGACGTAGATGGTCGTGCCGTCCGGGGAGACCGCGATGTCGTCGACGAGCTTGCGGTAGCCCTGGATGTTGTTGACGACCTCGTACCCGATGCGCTCGACCGGGTTCATCGCGTTCAGGCGTTCCTGCAGGTCCGGGACGAGATTGAGGGAGCCGAGGTTCTCGTACGTGGCGGTGTCGATGAAGCTGACCGTGCCGCCCTGGCCGTTGCCCACGGCCATCACGTCACGCAGCTGCACCGCCTCGGCCCTGTGGCCGGCGGCGGCCAGCGCCGTCACCGCCGTGAGCAGGGCGCACACGAGTGCGGCGGGTCTCCGGAGACTGAGGGAGGGCATCAGTACCTCCTGTGTGGGGGGTGGTCTCCACTCTGAAAACGGCCGTATTCTGACTTGGTTACTGGACGGTAAGACAATGGACCGCTCGACACAAGGCCCATTCGCGGGAAAATGCCGTCGAGGACGCGGAGGGAGCGACCGTGGCAGGCAGGCGCGCAACGCCCACCGGCAGGTACGCGGGCAGATCGGCCGCCGAGCGGCGCGCCGAGCGCCGCCGCAGATTCCTCGACGCCGGCCTGGAGCTGTTCGGCCGCGGCCCCGGCTACCGCGGCACCACCGTCGCGGCCCTCAGCGAGGCCGCCGGACTGTCCACCCGCCAGTTCTACGAGGAGTTCGCCGGCCTGGAAGACCTCCTCGCCGAACTCCACCTGGAGGTCAACGACATAGCCGAGCAGGCCGTCGCGACCACCCTGCGGGAGGTCGAGGGCCTCCCCCTGGCCGAGCGCACCGCCCACCTCTTCCGCGCCTACGCCGCGAGCATCACCGCCGACCGCGCCCGCATCCGCATCGCCTTCGTCGAGGTCGTCGGCGCCGGCCCCCGCATCGAGCGCCAGCGCCTCGCCCGCCGCGCCCGCTGGATCGACTTCATCTGCGCCGAGGCGGCCGCCGCCGCCCGCCGCGGCGAGATCGCCGACCGCGACTACCGCATCGCCGCCGCCGCCTTCACCGGCAGCATCACCGGCCTCCTCCACGACTGGGACGCCGGCTGGGTCGACGCCACCCTCGACGACCTCATCGAAGAACTCACCCTCCTCCTCCTGGCCCGCCTCCACGCCGCCGACGGAAGTACCGGTACCCGGGACCCGTCCTAGCCGGAAGCGTCAGGGCAGCGTTTTCAGGGCCGTTAGGTCGGGGTTCTTCGGGGTTATTGCGGCTATTCGGGCGCCTGCGGGGTCGGTGAGGATGGAGAGGCGGCCGTAGCCGATGTCGGTCGGGGGGACGTGCACCTGTGCGCCGAGTTCGGCGGCGCGCGCGGTGACGGCGTCGCAGTCGGAGACCCATATGTAGGGCGTCCAGTGGGGCGGGGTGTCGGGTGCCCACCGCTCGTCCAGGGAGACCATGCCCGCCACGGACCAGGCGCCGAGCTTCCACTCGGTGTAGGTCAGCCCTTCGTAGTGGCGGTCCACGGGCTTCCAGCCGAACACTTCCCCGTAGAAGCGGCGGGCCTCGTGGACGTCGGGGGTCGACAGCTCCACCCAGCACATCGCGGACGGCTCGTCGATGACGTCGGCGCCCTTGAGGTTGTAGGGGAACCAGAAGGCGAAGTCGGCGCCCTGCGAGTCGGAGCACTGGGCCATCCGGCCGAGATCGGCGATGTCCACGGGCTCGACGAGCACCTGGCCGCCGGCGGCGCGGACGAGGTCGAGCGATGCGTCGAGGTCGTCGGTGCGGAAGTAGATCGTCCAGGACGACTGCATCGAGTCGTCCTGGAGCTCGTACATCCCGCCGATGGCCGGGCCCTGGATGTCGCCCAGGGTGAACATCTCGTAGTCTCCGACGCTCCCGGCGGTCAGCGTGTAGGCGTACCAGCCGAACACGTCGCAGTAGAAGCGCTTGGACACCTCCAAGCTCGGGCTGGCCAGCTCCACCCACGACGGGTACCCGGCGGCGTGGCGGGTCACCTCGGGCATGGCACGCCTGTCGCAGCTCGCATGCCATTCACGCTAGGGAGGCGTGCGCAATATCCGGTGTCGGAAACCGCCAAGCCGATTTCAATGTTTCAGATGGCGGCCACGGCCTGCAAAAGGCCCCATACGAAATGGGCCACGTAGGTGCCGTCCGGGGTGGTCAGCGTCGCGTGCCAGCGGCTGGGGGCATCGCCGTCCTGGTGGGTGACCGCCTCGAAGCGCTCGCTGACGTCGCCGACCACGCACGTCCAGGGGACGAGGTCGTCGACGGTCTCCAGGCGCGGGACGGGGACGCCGTCGTCGCGGACGAGCCACTCCCGCACGACCGACCCGTCCGGCGCGAGCACGACCTCGAACGCCAGGCCGGGCCACAGGGTCAGCGGCGGCCAGCGGGCGACGTCGCAGGACACGTCGCCGATCCGCAGTTCCCGGACGGCCGCCGGGCCGAGGACGGCCTCGTAGCGGCGCAGGCCGCGCGGGAACGTCCGGGACCGCAGGATGCGCTGCCAGCGGGCGTTGACCTCGCGCATCTCGGTGCGGGACGCGCCCAGCCCGCGCACCGCGTCCTCGACGAGGCCGGGCTGGTAGTCGGCCATCCGGCGGAGCAGCACGAGCTGGAACTCCCGCCGCGCGAACCCCTTCATCGGCGGCCCGTCACTGGTCGTCGTCGGCGCGGCCCGTGATGCGGTGCTCCCCGGACCCGGTGCGGTAGTCCTCGGGGTCGCGGTCGGACGGCCGCGGGGTCTCGGGGCCGTCCGGCCCGGACCGGACGATGTACTCGACGCGGACGACGCGGAAGAACCGGCCGAGGACGGTGACCTCGGCGCGGCGCGTCCCGTCCCGGAGCAGGGCGGCGGCGGCGCGGTACTCGGCGAGGACGGCCGGGGAGGGCCCCAGCATCTTCGGCACGAGCGTGTCGAAGTACGCGGCGAGGTGGTCGCGGACGCGGGCGGGGCTGTGCAGGAACGGGCCGTGCGGCGGCCACGCCCCGTTCTCCCGCTCTGCGGCGGCGAACCTCGTGGCGAGGGGGACGACGCCGGGGTGGGTGGCGAGCGCGCGGCGGGCGTCGCGGGTGACCTCCGCCGGGA
>NZ_SMKB01000265.1:0-9385 GCF_004348575.1 Actinomadura sp. 7K534 | reverse complement strand
GGTTAGGGGTGGACCAGGTCGCCGCGGGTGGTCTGGGTGCCGGGGACGGGGGCGGCCGGGTCGGAGTCCAGGGAGATGATCTTGTTGGAGCGGTCGACGTGCACGACGCTGGGCACGAACTCGCGGGCCTCGGCGTCGCTGAGCTGGGCGTAGCTGATGATGATCACGAGGTCGCCGGGCTGCACGAGGCGGGCGGCCGCGCCGTTGATGCCGATCACGCCGGAGCCGCGCTCGCCCGCGATCAGGTAGGTCTCCAGGCGGGCGCCGTTGTCGATGTCGACCACGTGCACCTGCTCCCCCGGGAGGAGGTCCGCGGCGTCCATCAGGTCCTGGTCGATGGTGAGCGACCCGACGTAGTGGAGGTCCGCCTGCGTCACGGTGGCGCGGTGGATCTTGGACTTGAACATCGTCCGGAACATCAGTGCTCCTTGCCGAGCTGGAGGGAAACGTTGTCGATCAGATGGGTGGCGCCGACCCGGCCCGCGACGGCGAGGACGGCCGGGCCGGTGCGGGGGCCCGAGATCGTGGTGAAGGTGGTGGGGTCGACGAGGACGAGGTAGTCGAGGACGAGGGGCGGGTCGGCGGTGGCGGCCTTGTCCAGGACGGCGTTCGCGGCGTCCAGGACCGCCTCGGGGCCATCGGAGGCGGCGTCCGCGCCGGCGTGCAGCGCGCGTGACAGGGCGGCGGCCGTCCGGCGCTCGTCCGGGGAGAGGTAGCGGTTGCGGCTGGAGAGGGCCAGGCCGTCGGCTTCCCGGACGGTCGGCCCGCCGGCCACCTCGACGGGGAGGTCCAGGTCGAAGACCATGCGGCGGATCATCGCGAGCTGCTGCGCGTCCTTCTCCCCGAAGATCGCGACGTCGGGCCGGACGAGGTTGAGCAGCTTCAGCACGACGGTGAGCATCCCGTCGAAGTGGCCCGGCCGCGCGGCGCCCTCCACGATCTCGCCCATCGGCCCCGACTTGACCGTGACCTGCGGCTCGCTCGGGTACATGACGTCGCGGGTGGGGGCGAACACGAGGTCCACGCCCTCGGCGGCGCAGGCTTCGAGGTCGGTGCCGAACGTCCGGGGGTAGCGGTCGAAGTCCTCGTCCGGCCCGAACTGCAGGGGGTTGACGAAGATGCTGACCGCCACGGCGTCCGCCGACCGGCGGGCCTGCCGCATCAGAGAGAGGTGGCCTTCGTGCAGGGCGCCCATGGTCGGGACGAAGGCCAGCGTGCCCTCGATCCGGGAGCGGGCCTCGGCCAGCTCCTCCCGTGTGCGCGCGACGACCGGGGTCACGAGACGTCCCCTTCCTCGGGTACCGGATGCCGTGGCCGCGTCCCGCGGGGTGGGGGACGGCGGGTCAGCGCCGTATCAGGCCGCATTCGTGTTCTCCCTGGTCAATCGGCCAGTGCTTCGAGGAGGCGTTCGGCGTCCTCGGGCTTGAGCATCCCGGCGGCGAGGGCCCGGTCGGCGGTGAGCCGGGCCAGCGCGATGTAGGCGCGGCGGCTCTCCGGCGACACCTTGGCCAGCTCGTCGACGTGGCCGGACACCGTCCCGGCGTCGCCCCGCGCGACCGGTCCGGTGAGGCCGTCGATGCCGAGCCGCAGGCCGTTGTCGAGGGCGGCGCCGAGCAGCGGGCCGAGCATCCGGCCGGGGTCGGCGACCCCGGCGGCGCGCAGCAGGTCCATCGCCTCGACGACCAGCGTGACCAGGTGGTTCGCGCCCCCGGCGAGCGCCGCGTGGTAGAGCGGGCGCGCGTTCTCAGTGATCCAGACCGGTTCGCCGCCCATCTCCAGGACGAGCGCCTCGGCGACCGGCCGCAGCGGCTCGGGGGAGGTGACGCCGAACGAGATGCCGGTGAGGCGGTTCACGTCGTCGGGGCGCCCGGTGAACGTCATGACCGGGTGCAGGGCGAGCGGCAGGGCGCCGGCGCGGGTGAGCGGGTCCAGGACGGCGGTCCCGTACCGGCCGCTGGTGTGCATGATCAGCTTGCCGGTGACGTCGACGCCCGCGGCGACGAACCCGGCCGCCAGTTCGGGGAGCTCGTCGTCCGGGACGGTCAGCAGCACCAGGTCGGCGGCCGCGACGACGTCCGGCGGGGCCGCGACGTCCGCGCCCGGGAGGCGTTCCGCGACGCGCGACCGCGACCGCTCGGACACGGCGGTCGCGGCGATCACCCGGTGCCCCGCGCGGGCCAGCGCGGCGCCGAGCGCCGTGCCGACCCGGCCGGCGCCGACGACGCCGACCGCGAGCCGGGCGGGCCGGTCCTCCGGCGTCTCCGGCTCGGGCCGGGGGGCGCGGGGGGTCGCTCCCGCAGCGGGGACCGGCCCGTCTCCGGGCGCGGCGGAGCCGGGCGTGACGTCAGGGTCCATCGGTTTCGTTCCAGTCCTCGGGTAGGTACCGGACGTGCGCGACCCAGGGTACCCGCGGGATCCCGGCACGGAGTCCGGTGGGTGACGATCGCCACCCCACCCCATTCAGTCATGCGCGAGGGACTCCACGATGGACGTGCGGGCGGCGCGCCGCGCCGGCAGCACCGCGGCGGCCATGCCCGCGGCGCCCGCCAGGAGGACGTAGCCCGTCACCTGCAGGTAGGGCAGCGCGAAGCGGGAGTCGTCGGCCATCGCGTTCGTCGCGGCCCAGCCGAACGCGATGCCGAGGACGACCCCGGTGACCGCGCCGATCACGGCCATGACCAGGGCCTCGACGGACAGCATCCGGCGGAGCCCGCGCCGGGTGAGGCCGAGCGCCCGCAGCAGCGCCGACTCCCGGGTCCGCTCGACGACCGAGAGCGTGAGCGTGTTCGCGATGCCGAACAGCGCGATGACGATCGCGAGGCCGAGCAGCCCGGCGAAGATCATCAGGATCGTGTCGATCGCCCGGGTCATCGTCTCCTTGAACTCGGCCGCGGAGACGACCTTCGCGGCCGGGTAGGGCTTCGCGGCGTCCTCGACGGCGCCGCGGGCGGCGGACGCCGGGATGTCGTCGCGGGCCTTCACGAAGAGGTTCGACGGGTCGACGGCGCCGAAGTACCCGGTGAAGTCGGCCTCCGGGACGATGATCCCGGAGATCTGGGCGCCCCCGCCGTAGACGGCGGTGATCTTCACGGGGACGGTGCCGCGCGGGGTCTCGACCTGGACGGTGTCGCCGAGGCCGCGGCCCGGCTGGGCGGCGGTTCCCTCGTCCACCATCGCGGTTCCCGTTTCGCGGGCGGCGGCGAGCGAGCCCGCCTTGATCTCGGGGTTCACGATCGTGCCGAGCGCGGACGGGGTGACCGTGCCGATCTCCTCCTCCTCGCCGCCGACGCGCGCGTCCTGCCTGCGGGTCTCCGCGACGGCGGCGATCTCCGGACGTTCGCGCACCGCCGCCGCGAGCGATGGCGGGACGCGTCCGTCCAGGCTCTGCGTCCTGATCTGGAACTCGACCGGGAACTGCTCCGCCAGCTGGTGCGCCGCGGTCGCCTTGCCGCTCGCCGCGACCACCGCGAACAGGCTCATCAGCCCGACGCCGACGGTCAGCGCGATCGTCGTGGTCGCGGTCCGGCGCGGGGCGCGCTGCGCGTTCGCGACCGCGAGCCGCCCGGGGACGCCGCCGAGCCGCGCCGGGACCGCGCCCGCGAGCCGCGCCAGCGGCCGGACGAGCGCCGGCATCGCCGCGATCACCGCGAGGAAGAACACGGTGCCGGCGAGCGCGACGGAGTACATCGCGGCCTGGCCCTTCTCCATGCCGAGCGATCCGAACCCGCCGATGGCCAGGCCCGCGGTGCCGAGCAGCAGCGCGATCGCCGTTCGCGCCCGGCCAAGGCGAAACCGGCCGCTACCCGGCTCCAGCTCCGAGCGCAGCGCGGCGACGGGCGCGACCCTGGTCGCGGCGCGGGCCGGCAGCAGCGCCGACATGACGGTCACGACGACGCCCACCGCCAGGCCGAGCACGACCGTCCGGGCCGACAGGGACGGTGCCGTGACCTGCACCGCCGCATCCAGCCTGGTGACCCCGGCGAGCGCGGCCGTGCCGAGGCCGGCGCCGGCGGCGAGGCCGAGCAGCGACCCGACGAGCCCGACCGCCGCGGACTCGGCGACGACGCCGCCGAACACCTGCCGGCGGGTCGCGCCGACGCAGCGCAGCAGGGCCGTCTCCCGCATCCGCTGCGCGATGAGGATCGCGAACGTGTTGTAGATGACCAGGGCGGACACCAGCATCGCCACCAGGCCGAAGATCAGCAGCCCGGTCCGGATGATCTCGGTGTCGGCGCCCGCGGACTTCGCCAGCTCCGCGCCGAGCTCCGTGCCGGTGTAGACCCGGTCGGCCGGGCCCGCGGCGGCCTCGATCGCCCGCCGGTCGCCGCCCGCGATGTCGATCTCGCGGTAGGTCCGCTCGCCGGTCATCGTGATCGTGGTGGGGGTGTCGAAGCCGACCGCGCCGAAGAACTTGGCCTCCTGGTCGATGCCGAAGTCGACCAGGCCGACCACGCTGAACCGGTGCGCCCGGTCTTTTGCGTCCAGGATCGTCACGGTGTCGCCTACGGTGAAGCCCTCCCGCTTGGCGAGCGCGCCGTCGAGGACGGTTTCGCCAGCACCGGACGGAGGTCGTCCCTTGTCGACGTCGTAGCGCAGCAGTGACCCGGACGGCACCGAGATACCGACCGTGGGGAAGTCGCCGACCGCCTTACCGTCCTTGCCCACCAGGGCGGCATCGCCCTTCACCACGCCGTGCACGCCGGTCACGCCGGGCAGCGCGCTGATCTTGCGGAACGTGTCGGCGGATATCCGCTCATCCGGGTCGGGGCTGCTCGGCAGCACCGCGAAGTCGACCTTGTCGGCGGACCGCGCGAACGTCTTGGCGACGCCCTCGTTCATCGTGTCGGTCAGCACGAACGTCCCGGAGATGAACCCGACGCCGAGGGTGATGGCGACCGCCGTAAGAAGAAGCCGCAGCTTGTGGGCCCGCAGGCCCGCGAGGGTCGTCCGCAGCATCACGCCTCCAGGCTCTTGAGCCGGTCGAGGACGGCGGCGGGCGTCGGCCGGGCGATCTCGGTCACGATCTCCCCGTCCCGCAGGAACACGACCCGGTCGGCGTACGAGGCGGCGACCGGGTCATGGGTGACCATCACGACCGTCTGCCCCATCTCGCGGACCGAGGAGCGCAGGAACCCCAGCACTTCGGCGCCCGCCCGGGAGTCGAGGTTGCCGGTCGGCTCGTCCGCGAAGATCACCTCGGGGCGGGCGACGATCGCGCGGGCGCACGCGACCCGCTGCTGCTGGCCGCCCGACAGCTCGCTCGGCCGGTGCCCGAGCCGGTCGCGCAGGCCGAGGGCGTCCACGACCCGGTCGAACCACGCGCGGTCCGGCCTGCGGCCCGCCAGCTGCAGGGGCAGCAGGATGTTCTGCTCGGCGGTGAGCGTCGGGAGCAGGTTGAACGCCTGGAACACGAACCCGACGCGGTCGCGGCGCAGGAGCGTCAACTGCCGGTCGCCCATCCCGGTGATCTCCGCGTCGCCGAGGACGATGCGTCCGCCGGTGACGGTGTCCAGCCCCGCGAGGCAGTGCATCAGCGTCGACTTCCCGGACCCGGACGGCCCCATGATCGCGGTGAACGCGCCCCTGGCGAACCCGGTGCTGACCCCGCGCAGGGCGTGCACGGCCGCGTCACCGGACCCGTACACCTTCGACACGTCCTCGGCCGTGACGGCGGCCGGTACCGCGGCGGCGGCCGGGGAGTTCCCGGGCGGATCGGCGAACGTGCTGGTCACAGTGGCTCCCTGCGGGTCGTGGTCACGGTCCTGATCTTTCGGGGACCACGCTAGGAAGCCGCCGCGCGGCCGCCATCGGCCCGGCGGCCACGCTTTCCGTCACCCTCACGGCCGACCGGCGCCCGCTCGTACGACCTGAGTCGTACGAGCCCGTCACTCCTCCCACGGACCGGCCCCGGCGCACGCGTAAGCGCCGGTGACCCTGGCGGGTCACCGGCGCTTCGGCGATGGGCGCGAACGCTCATCTTCGGAGGGTCAGTGAGATCCCTGCACTCTGCGCGGTGCGGAATCTCGCACCCGTCGCCCCGAGGGGGTGCGGGGGCTCAGTCGTCGACTTCGGCGATGCCCTTGCACTGCGCGTTCGCGAGGCCGATGACGGCGACGGCGTTGCCGCAGACGTTGGCGGCGGCGGAGATCGGCACGATCACCTGGTTGCCGGTGAGGAGCCCGATGTTGCCCGCGCTGGTGTTGTGCGAGCCGTCGCCCCCGTGCCCGCCGCCGTAGGTGGCGGCCTGGGCGGGGGCGGCGGCCAGCGCCGAGGCGGCGACGGCGAAACCGAGGATGCCGGTCGCGGCAAGCTTCTTGATCACGAGAGTCCTCCCGTACTTGGGCCGAAATGGCCCGATCTGACAATTGCCGACGCCGCCCGCGCGGGCGGCGTCGCGTACGGTAGTTATTCAGCTACTCTCAGGTAGATCAATGCGAAACGTAAGGTCGAGGACAAGAAGTCATCATGGAGTGATCAAGTCGTTACACAGTGTTGTCGGTTTGGCCGCTTTTCGCCAGACCTGTCTCGTAGGCGAACACGACCGCCTGGACCCGGTCGCGCAGGTTCAGCTTCATGAGGATCCGACCCATGTGCGTCTTCACCGTCGCCTCCGACACGAACAGCCGCTCCGCGATCTCCGCGTTGGACATCCCGCGCGCGACGAGCCGGAGCACCTCCCCCTCCCGGTCGGTCAGGCTGTCCAGCGCCCCGACCGCCTTCTGCTCCGCGTCCGGCAGGTGCACCGCGAACCGGTCGAGCAGCCGCTTGGTCGTGCTCGGGGCCACCACGGCGTCCCCCGAGTGCACCGCCTTGACCGCCTCGATCAGCTGGGCCGGGCCCGCGTCCTTCAGCATGAACCCGCCCGCCCCGGCCTTGATCGCGGCGAAGGCGTACTCGTCCAGGTCGAACGTGGTCAGGATGATGACCTTCGGCCCGGACTGCGCCACCACCCGGCGGGTCGCCTCGATCCCGTCCATGCGCGGCATCCGCACGTCCATGAGGACGACGTCCGCCCGCGTGACCCGCAGCAGTTCCAGCGCCTGCACCCCGTCGCCGGCCTCGCCGACGACCTCGATGTCGGGCTGCGCGTCCAGGACCATCGTGAACCCGGCGCGCACCAGCTCCTGATCGTCGACCAGCACCACCCGGATGGGCGCCGCCGTGTCCTCAGCCTCCGTCATGCACACTCCCGTCGAATGACGCCGCGTCGCTCACGAGGCGGCCACCTCCTCGCGGACCGGGATCCGCGCGAGCACTTCGAACCCGCCCCCCGGACGCGGCCCCGCGTGGACGGACCCGCCGTACACGGCGACGCGCTCCCGCATGCCGGCGATGCCGTGGCCCCGCCCGTCGTCCGGCGCGGCCGCGCCCCGCCCGTCGTCGTCCACCCGGACCTCCAGGGCGTCGCCGGTGTACCGGAGCCGTATCGACACCACCGCGCGCGGACCGCCGTGCTTGAGCGTATTGGTCAGCGCCTCCTGGACGATCCGGTAAACGGTGAGCTGCCGCCCCTCCGACATGGGCGCCGGCGTCCCGTCGACCTCGAACGCCACCGCCAGCCCCGACGCGCGGACGTGCTCGACCAGCTCCGCCAGCTCCGCCACCCCCGGCTGCGGCGCGAACACCCCCGCGTCGTCGTCCTCGCGCAGGACGCCGAGGAGCCGCCGCATCTCCGCCAGCGCCAGCCGTCCCGTCGAGGAGATCGTGTCGAGCGCCTGCCTGGCCCGTCCGACATCGGTGTCGATCGCGTAGGACGCCCCGTCCGCCTGCACCACGATCACGCTGACGTTGTGCGCCACCACGTCGTGCAGCTCGCGGGCGATACGCGCGCGTTCGGCGGCCATGGCCATCTTGACCTCGTTGTCGCGTTCGCGCTCCAGGCGTTCGGCGCGCTCCTCCACCGAGCGCAGATAGGCGCGGCGCGTCCGCATGTGCAGGCCGAGGAGCCAGACGCCCGCCACCACCACCGTGAGCATGGCGAACACGTACTTCCGGTCGTCGGCGCTGTTCGGGTACCGGACGGTCACCAGCAGCGCGCCCAGCTCGGCGACCAGCGCCGCCGCCAGCCCCCAGCGGAACGAATTACTGGCCGTGACGGTATAGAGGCCCATCAGGACGGCGATATTGGCCTGCACGGGCTCCACGCCGGCCAGGCACTGGACGGCCGAGATGAGCGCGACCGTGGCGAAGACCGCGCGGGGGAACGTCCGGCGCAGGACGAGCGGCGCGAGCAGCCCGAACGTCAGCAGCGCGAGCCCCCACGCGCCGATCCCGTGATGCCCGCCGACCAGCGACGGCGCGGAGAAGACCACCAGCGGCATCGCGAAGAACGCGTCGACCAGCGGCTTCTTACGCCGCAGCCAGTCCCACGCGCCCGCCACCATACGGACAGGGTACGGACGCCCGCCCGACCCCAGAATCAACCGCAGGTCGGACCCGGCCTCCACCGAAGGGACACCGCCGGGGCCCAGGCCGCAAAGGCGTAGCGGGCGGCGTCGCTCGCGGTAACGTCGCAGTCGTGGCGGCGTTGGTTTCCGAATGGCTGACATGGCGCACCGCTATGGAACGGGCGCTGTACGGGGAGAACGGTTTCTACCGTCGCGGGGAACGCCCCGCCGAGCACTTCCGCACCTCGGTGCACGCCTCCCCGCGCTTCGCCGCGGCCATCGCCCGCCTGCTGGTCGAGGTCGACGTCCTGCTCGGCCACCCCGAACGGCTGGACGTCGTCGACATCGGCGCGGGGTCGGGGCACCTGGTGAGCAACATCCTGGCCTGCGCCCCCGCCGATCTGGTGCCGCGGCTCGCCCCGACCGCCGTGGAGATCGCACCGCGTCCCGCCGAGATCTCACCGCGGATCGTCTGGCGCCCGGACCTGCCCGACCGCATCACCGGCCTCGCCGTGGCGAACGAGTGGCTCGACAACATCCCGCTGGACGTCGTCGAGCGGACACCGGACGGCGTCCGGACCGTCCTGGTCGACCCGTCCACCGGCAGCGAGCGGCCGGGGCCCGTCCCGTCCGCCGAGGACCGCGCGTGGCTGGACCGCTGGTGGCCGCTCTGCGAACCCGGCGACCGCGCCGAGATCGGCCATCCCCGCTGCGCCGCCTGGGCCTCGGTGATCGGACGGCTCTCCCGGGGGCTGGCGCTCGCCGTCGACTACTCGCACTCGCGGGACTCGCGTCCGGTGTACGGAACCCTGGCCGGCTACCGCGACGGATCGACCGTTCCCGCCGTCCCAGACGGCTCCTGCGACGTCACCGCCCATGTCGCACTGGACGCCTGCACGACCGCCGGCGAACGCGCCGGCGCCACGGCCACCCTCCTGACGACCCAGCGCGACGCCCTGCGCGCCCTCGGCCTCACCGGAACCCGCCCGCCCCTGGAC
>NZ_SMKB01000264.1:0-9400 GCF_004348575.1 Actinomadura sp. 7K534 | reverse complement strand
CGACCGGTGGGACGCGAGGACCGGGGGTGGGCCCATGACGCGCGTCGACGACCAGTCCCGGAGGTGCCCGCGGTGACCCTGCCACTGCCGGTGATCTTGCTGATGCTGGCGGCGACGCTGGCGCTGGCCGTCTGGGGCGTCGGCGACCTCGTGGTCGGCTGGGCGCGCCGGACCCGGCTGGTCGCCCGGTCCACGCTGGTCTCCGAGCCCGGGACGGGGCTGCTGGGGCGGCTCGACGTCGCGGTCCGCCGCACGTCCGCCGGCAAGGCCCTCGCGCGGCGGCTCGCGGCCTCCGGGATGCGGATCCGGGTGTCGACGTTCCTCTCGCTGATGGCCGTGGCCGGCGCCGCGGCGATCTTCCTGATCGGCCGGTGGATGGCCCCGGTGTTCGGCGTCGCCGCGGCGGTCGGCGTCGGCTTCGTGTTCATGTCCTACGTCCGGCGGCGGGAGGAGCGGCGCCGCGAGGAGTTCATCGCCCAGCTGCCCGAGCTCGCCCGGGTGCTGTCCAACGCCACCAGCGCCGGCCTCGTGATGCGCACCGCCATCGAGATCGCGGCGGACGAGCTGGCGGACCCGGCGGGGGAGGAGCTGCGCCGCACCGCGGACGCGCTGCGGCTCGGCCAGCCCATCGAGGAGGCGCTGCGCGACCTCGGCGAGCGGTTGCCGTCCCGGGAGCTGGGAGTGCTGATCAGCACGCTGCTGGTGTCGGCGCGGGCGGGCGGCTCGTTGGTGACGGCGCTGCGCACGATCGCCGCCACGCTGGAGGAGCGCAAGGAGATCCGCCGCGAGGTCAAAACGATCATGGGGGAGGCGGTCGTCACCAACTGGGCGATCGGGCTGCTCGGCGTCGCCGGGCTCGCGATGGTCAACGTGATCATGCCGGGGGCGCTGCGGGTGATGAGCGGCAAGCCCTCGGGCCAGGTCATCCTGGCCGTCGCCGCCGCCCTGTTCATCACCAGCCTGGTGATCATCCGCAGGATGACCCGGATCGACGTGTGAGGTGAACGTGGTCATCTACGCCATGGCGGCCGGAGGCGCCCTGTGCGTCCTCATCGGTACGGTCGGGCTGGCCCAGCTGACCGCCGGCGAGCGGGTCGCCACGTCCGCGGTGCCGCAGGCCAAGAAGCCCGACAAGGACGAGACGTTCGTCCTGGACGTCATCGCCGACTTCCTGGGCGGCCCGTTCGCCGGGATGGCGATGGAGCTGATCCGCCCGTGGCGGTCGGCGATCCGCAGGCGGATCGACGCGGCGGGGCGCCCCGGCGGAATGACCGTGGAGACCTACGCCCGCCGGACCGCGGGCTACACGGTCCTGTTCGGGCTGCTCGCCCTGGGGCTCGTCGCCAACGGCCGGCCCCTGTTCGGGCTGCTGGCCCTCCTCGGTTCCGCCCAGACCGAACTGATCCTCTACAACAAGCGGGTAACCCGGCAGGACGCCATCCAGCGGGCGATGCCGGACTTCCTGGACGTACTTGCCGTCACGGTCAGCGCGGGGCTGAGTTTCCGCCTCGCGCTGGCGCGGGTCGCGGAGAGCATGCCGGGGCCGCTGTCGGAGGAGTTCATGGTCGCCCTGCGGCAGATGGAGCTCGGCACGCCCCGCCGCGAGGCGTTCGAGGACCTGCGCAGCCGGAACAACTCCGACGCGGTGAACCTGTTCGTCACGGCGATCCTGCAGGCCGAGGAACTCGGGGCCCCGCTCGGGACGGCGCTGGTCGACATCGGCGGCGACATGCGGCGCGAGGCCGCCCAGTGGGCCAGGCGCAAGGCACAGCGGACCACCCCGAAGATCACCGCGATCACGATGTCGATGACGCTCCCCGCACTGATGATGGTCGTCCTCGGAGCCCTTTTCATCGGGTCAGGAATGGGTGGTGCGGGTGGGATCCTCGGCGGCTGAGAAGGGGGCGTTCCCGGAACGCGTCGGATCGGCCTTCCGGATGCTCATGGAGATCCGGATGCTGATCACCGCGCTGAGCATGCTGCTGCTGCCGCACGAGCAGCTGACGACGCCGGTCGTGTTCGCCCTGATGATCTCGATGGTGCTGCTCTCCTGGGGGATGGCGCGGACATGGCGGGTCGTGGCCCCGCTCATCGCGGCCCACCCGTCCCTCTACACGCTGGACATGTTCCTTTCGTTCGCGGTGCTGAGCGTCGGCGGGATCGCGGGACCGTACTTCCTGTCCACCGTCGCGACGGCCACCGTGGCCGGGCTCCTCTACCGGTGGCCGGGAATGCTGTTCGTGGCGAGCCTGCAGATCCTCGTCTACTACGTCACGTACATCCTGACCGCCTCGCAGGCGGGCGGCATGACGTTCCAGTCGCTGCTCGGACAGCCCCTCTACTACCCGCTCGCCGGCTTCGCCGGTGTCGCGCTGCGCCGCCTGCTGGACGACTACGCGGCCAAGGACGCCGCGCTGCGCCAGGCGCAGGTCCTCGCGGCGGCGGCCCAGGAAAGGGCCAGGCTCGCCCGCGAGATGCACGACTCGCTGGCCAAGACGCTCCGGGGCATCGCCCTCGCGGCGTCCGCGCTGCCGCTGTGGGCGTCCCGGGACCAGACGCGCGCGGCCTTGGAGGCCGAGCAGATCGCGACCGCCGCGGCGGTCGCCTCCCATGAGGCGCGCGACCTGCTCACGGAACTGCGGGACGACGCCGTCACGCGCTCCCTGCACGAGGCCCTGCGGGAGACCGCGGACCGCTGGGCCGAGGAGACGGGCATAGCCGTGACCTGCGACCTCGACGCCCGGGTCGAGCCGGAGCTGCGCATGCGCCACGAGGCGGTGGCGATTCTCCGTGAGGTCCTGACGAACGTCGAGCGGCACGCGAAGGCGGATTCGGTGAAGGTGAGGCTCGTGAAGGAACAGGATGACCTCCTGCTGACCATCGTCGACGACGGCGCCGGCTTCCGGCCCCGGCAACTGACGGAACTGGCGCGGGAGGGGCACTACGGCCTGATCGGCCTGCACGAGCGCGCGCAGCGCGTGGGCGGCACGGTGACGGTCTCGTCCCGGCCGGGGGAGGGCACGACCGTGTCCGTCCGGCTTCCCGTGGACGTCTCCGGCGACGTCCGCCTGGCGGAGGTGAGCTGACATGGCCGTTCCCCGCGTGGTGGTCGTCGACGACAACGTCGTCGTCCGCTCGGGTCTCGTCTCGCTGGTGGAGGCGTCGGGCGCCGAGGTCGTCGGCGAGGCGGGCGACGGGCGCACGGCGATCGAACTGGTCGACCGGCTGAGGCCGGACCTCGTGCTGCTCGACGTGCAGATGCCGCTGATGGACGGGGTGACCGCCGCGCAGATCCTCAGCGCCAGGACCCGGGTCATCATGCTCACCTACACCGACGATCCGAAGGTCGTCCGCGCGGCGATCGGGAACGGCGCAGTGGGTTATCTGGTGCACGGGTCCTTCACGCCCGAGGAACTGACCGCCGCGGTGCACGGCGTGGTCGACGGGTCGAACCCGCTTTCCCCGGCCGCTGTCTCGGCTCTGGTCGGCGCGGTCCGCGGTGACTCGCAGAAGGCCCGGGAGGCGGAACGCGCCGGGGAGGCGGAAGCCGCGCGAGAGGATCCAGAAGGCCGGGAAGGCGGCCGAAGCCCGCAGGCCGACCGTGGTCCGCGGGCGGGGCGGACGCCGGACGGGACCGCGCACGACCGGATCGTCCCGGCCGAGAGAAGGCCGGGCGACTTCGGCCTGTCCGCCCGCGAGGCCGATGTCATGCGGCTCATCGCACGGGGACGCTCCAACGGCCAGATCGCCCAGCAGCTGTTTCTCGCCGAGAAGACCGTCAAAAATCATGTGAACCGCATTTATGCCAAGCTCGGCGTCACCTCTCGGGCGGCGGCGATCGCCCAATGGATAGGAACCTCCGAAGGGGAGGACGGCCGATGACGGCCCCTGCGGCCCATGCAAAAAGATCGCTGCTCTGGGCCCGTGGACCCCATCGGAATTGGGCCCGCGAGCACGCGTTAATTGGGCCGCTGGGCCCTGGGGAGGGCGAACCGGAATCCCTACTGTTGTCCGTGTCAGGGCGAGACGGAAACCGCCGGGAGGCACGGGATGTTCCGGATGTACACCATCATTTCCATCGGCATGAAGCTGCAGCCTTTCGTGCAGCACCGCGTCAGGCAGCTGAGGGACCGCGGTGACCGCGGCGTCAGCGCGCTGGAGTACGGCGCCCTCATCGTGGTGGCCGCGCTGGTCGTCGGCATCCTGTACGGCCTCATCGACGACACCGTCCGGGACAACGTGTCCACGGCGATCAGCGACCTGTTCAGCCCGGAGGACGCCGAGGGCGGCGGCGGCGAGGGCGAAGGTGAAGGCGAAGGCGAGGGCGAAGACGGCTGATCCCGCAGGGATCGCCGGCCCGCAGGGGCTTGAGCCGGTCCGTCGAACGCCCGATGGGGAGAATCGCGGTCACCGCGATTCTCCCCATCGGGCGTTGCCGCATGTCCACGTTGTTAGAGAGGAATCATGAATCAGCGCATCACCGCGGGAAGGCGCGCCGCCCGTTATGGAGCGGTGCCGCTGGCTCTCGTTCTCGCCCTCTCCGGATGCGGTGGCGGCGACGAACCGGAGGCCGGTGAATCGACGCCGCCGCCGAAGAAGACCGCGACGGGCGGCGGGCCGGGGCCGATCGCCTCGATGCCGCTGTACGACGCGGACGGTCCGGCGCACATCGATCTGCTCGCGCTGACCCGGACGGCGGGCAACACGGTCACCGCCCGCTTCAAGATCGTCAATGACGGGGACGAGACGATCGATCTCGGGACGAGCCTCAACGAGGCCGGCCCGTCCCGCGACCGCGACCTCGGCGACGCACTGGCGGCCAGCGGGATCGGGCTGCTGGACGCCCGGAACGAGAAGATGTACTTCCCGCTCCACGAGGCGGACGGGTCGGACTGCCTCTGCACGAGGCTGCACCGCAATTCCGTGAGGCCGGGGCGGTTCATCAGCGTCTACGCGACCTTCCCGTCGCCTCCCGCCGACGTCCAGAAGGTCACGGTCGTCGTCCCGCTGTCGGTGCCGTTCCAGGACGTCCCGATCACCGGTGACCCGGTCGAACCGCTCAAGAGCCAGGTCGACCCGACCAAGGTCAGCCTGAAGCAGCCCAGGATCCTCGACGTGCGCAGCCTCACCGAGGGCACCGAGCAGTCGGTGGACGACGACCCCGACGACCGGTCGGTGCGGCTGTCGGCCGACGTCCTCTTCGCCGTCGACAAGGCCGACCTCACCCCGCGGGCCGAGCAGTTGCTCAAGCAGGTTGCCCAGCAGATCGACGCCTCCAAGGGCACCAAGGTCACGGTCGACGGCCACGCGGACAACACCGGGAACGACGCGATCAACCAGCCGCTGTCGGAGCGCCGCGCGAAGGCCGTGGCGGACCGGCTGAAGAGCCTGGTGACCCGGCAGGGCGTCGGCTACGAGTCGGCCGGGCACGGCTCGAAGCAGCCGGTCGCGTCCAACGACACCGCGGAGGGCCGCCGCAAGAACCGCCGGGTCACGGTCACATTCGCGCGCCCGCCGGCGCCCGCGCCGCCGCCCGTCAGCGGCGAGCCGTACAAGCGGAACTCCGGTGCCGTGCTGGGGTCGTCGACGTTCCGATCGGCCGAGGCCAAGGGCCTGACAGTGGAGATCAACAGCCTGCACCGCGACTCGTCCGGGCTGACCGTCCTGGTGTGGACGCTGCGCAACACCGGGCAGGGCGACCGGAAGCTCGCGTTCGAGTTCGAGAAGACCGCCGCCGTCCACGGTGCCGGCCCGCGGCCGATCAGGCTGAACAGCGCGGGCGGCGTCATGCTCTTCGACCCCGCCGCCAAGGTCCGCTACAACCCGCTGAGCGTCGAGACCGGCCCCTGCGTGTGCAGTGTCGTGGGCGCGAACGAGGCCCGGAAGGTGATCGGGCCGGGGAACGCCATCGTCTACTGGAACGCCTACAAGCCGCCCGCTGACGCGGCGAACCTCGAACTGCAGGTTCCGTGGGACCGGGCCGCCGACGCGGTCGTAAAGGGACTCACGATCAAGTAGCGGTGGGCATCCGGGAGCAGACCGAGAGGAAAGGGCACCTCGGCCCGCCGTTCCGGGCGTCCGGTGCGGGACGGCGGGCGCGGCGGTCCCTGCCCGGCATGGCGGGCCTGTTCTCCCTGCTGTTCCTCGTCGTCGGCTGGATGCTGGGGTTCGCCCGGCTGAACGACAACTCGTTCCTGGTGCACCTTTCGACCGGGCACTGGATTCTCGACCACTGGGTGCCGCGAGAGGACATCTACTCCTACACCGCCCACGGGGACCCGTGGGTGGCCCATTCCTGGCTGGCGGAAGCCGTCTACGCCCTTCTCGACCGATCCGCCGGCCCCCGCGGCATCCAGCTGCTGGGCGCGGCGACCGGTGCGCTGATCGCACTTCTCGCGTACCGCCTCGCCTACCGCGTGCAAGGGGAGCGCGGTGCCTCGGCGATACTCGCCGTCGCCGCGTTGGCGCCGGCGGCGTGGCTGTGGACCGAGCGCCCGCTGTTCCCGGGCGTCCTCGCGATGCTCGCGCTCATCTGGATCGCGGAGGTCCCGGATTCGCGAGCGGGCCGGGAATCGCTGCTGTTCCTCCCGCCCTTGATGTGCGTATGGGCGAACGTGCACGGGTCGTTCATGCTGGGGTTCGCGTACGTGCTCGTCCATTTGGCGGGCCGGTGGCTGGACGGGAGCCCGCCGTGGCGTGGCCGGGAACTGAGGCTGGCCCAGGGAGCGGCGCTCGGGTTCGCGGCATGCTTCGTCAATCCCTACGGCCCCGCACTCGTGCTCTTTCCCTTCGGGCTGCTCGGGAGGGAGCACATCCTCGTGCGGCTGGTCGAGTGGGCGTCACCGGAGTTCGATACCCCGGTCGGCATCGTCTTCGCCCTGTGGATCGTCGTGGTCATGGCGGCGCTCGTGTTCGCGCGGAATCCGCCGTCTCGCCGGGACATGCTACTGCTCACGTTCTCACTGGTGATCGCGTTGTGGGCGATGCGCAACATCGCGGTCGCGCCGCTGATGGGGCTGCCGATCGTCGCCCGGGTGCTCGCGGGTGAGCGGCGCCCGGACGAGCGGAACCGCATGGCTCCCGTCCTCGCGGCCGTGGCGGTCCTCGTCGTGGCGCAGTGGACGGCGGGTCGTCTGGCGCGGCCGGCGTACGACTACGACGGCTACCCCGTGGCCGCGATGCGGGCGGTGGAGGCCCGCGGGCTGCTCGGCCACCGCCTGTTCACCACGGACGAATGGGCGGGCTATGTCATCCACGCCTATTGGCCGAGGCAGAAGGTCTTCCTGGACGACCGCTACGACATGTACCCCACGAGCGTGATCGAGGATTACTTGGCGGTCCGCGAGCAGCCGGCGAAATGGCGTCACCTGGCGGACCGGTACCGGATCGACGTGGTCGTCTGGCCGACCGGACGCCCGCTCGCGCGGACCCTTCACGAAGACCCGGATTGGCGACGCGTGCACGGAGACCGCCAGGCCACGGTATTCACCCGCCGATGAAGGACCAGGTGGCCGAGGATGCGGAGCCCGTGTGGCGCTCAGGGGCGGCCGAGGGTGAAGTCATCGAACGTCGCGCGGGTGGCCGCGTCGGTCGCCAGCCGTTCTTCGCGTCCGGTGACGAGGCCGATCGCGCCGGCGGGCAGGGGGGCCTGGCCGTCCGTCGCCGCGGCGACCTGCTGCCCGTCGATCAGGGCCTTGACCTCGACTTCCGCGCCGGACGCCGCGCAGACCGCCGTGACACGCGCGGCGGTCCCGGGCGGGGTGACGGCGGGCGAGGCGGTTCTCGCCAGTTCAGTGCCGGAACGTGAGTCGCCCTTCCTGATCCGGACCAGGCCGCTGCGCATCAGGAGCACGTCGTACCGCATGTCACCGCCGCCCCTGCAGTACACGCCGGCCTCGTCGGCGGGGTGCGGGGAGTCGACGCGGACCGTGGCCGTGACCTCGACGTTCTCGGGCAGGGCGGAGACGGGCGCCCGCTGGACCCGGTAGGACCCGCCGGAGACATGGGAGACGGTGAACGAGCCGTCCCGATAGAGCTCGAACTCCTCGTTCACGTGGCCGGTCTCCCAGCCCGAATTCGCGTCGGAGAAATCGTCTTGGAGCCCGCCGCCGGGTGAGCCGCCGAGCGAACGGGTCGGTGAAGCGGCCGGTGAGCCGCCGTCGGAGTCCGGCCAGAGGATGGCGGTCAGGGCGACGGTGAGGGCCAGCGCGGCGCCGGCGCCACCCAGCACGAGGCGGCGGCGGGATTTGCGCTTGTCGGTGAAGTAGCGGGTGAAACCGTCCGACGACGGTGGAAGGGCCGGTGTCGGGGAGGGGGATCCGCCGTTCCCGCTGGGGACGGTGGGTCCGACCCGGCCCACCGACCGCGCCGCGCGCTCGGTGTCGCTCTGGCCGGTGAGCTCCTCCAGCAGCTGCGCCGCGGTGGGGCGCATCGCCGGGTCCTTCGCCATCGTGCGGGCGACGATGTCGCGCAGGGGCTGCTTCAGCCCGTCGAGGCGCGGTTCTCCGTAGACGGTCTTGTAGAGGACCTGGCCGACGTTCTCGCCGTGGAACGCGAGCCGCCCGGTGCCCGCGTAGGCGATGACGCTGCCCCAGGAGAACACGTCCGCCGCGGCCGTGATCGGCTTGTCGACGAGCCCCTCCGGCGCCATGAACGCGGGCGTCCCCATGCTCTGGCCGGCGCGGGTGATGCGGTGGTCGGTGCCGAGCCTGCGCGCGATGCCGAAGTCGATGACGCGCGGCCCGAACGGGGACAGCAGGATGTTCTCCGGCTTGAGGTCGCGGTGGACGACGCCGGCGCTGTGGATGGCGGCCAGGGCGGTCGCCACGCCGACGGCCAGGCCGTCCAGGTCGGAGCCGGTGAGGGGGCCGTGGCTGGAGACGATCCGCTCCAGGGTGGGGCCCTGGATGTATTCGGTGACCACGTAGAACGGCTCGCCGTCCATGTTCGCGTCGAGGACGGGCGCCGTGCAGAAGGAGCGGACCTGGCGCGCCGCCGTCACTTCCCGGCGGAAACGCTCCCGGAAATCGGCGGTCTCCGTCATCTCGCTATTAATGATCTTGATGGCGACGCGGCGGCCGTCGGGGGCGTCGGCGAGATGGACGATTCCCATTCCGCCCCGGCCCAGTTCGCGTACCAGCCGGTAAGGGCCGACACGGCGTGCCGGGACCGCGGCCTCGTCCGTATCCGCCGAAGACATGACGCCGACGTTAGCCAGGCCCGGGGGACGCGGCAAGTGGCGCCCGCGGTGGGTCCCCAGACCCAGGGGCCCCTCCAATTCGATAATTGGGCCTGGTAAAGGGACCTGGGGCTCTGGGAACGGCGAGCCGGGCGACTTTAGCGTCGGAGAATGCTGATCGACCGCTTACGGCGGGCGCCGGGGACCCGGAGGCGCCGGGGC
>NZ_SMKB01000263.1:0-9451 GCF_004348575.1 Actinomadura sp. 7K534 | reverse complement strand
GGTCTGTTCGGTGGGAGGGGCGTTCTCGGCGGCGCTCGGCGGGCCGGGCGGGGCCCAATCGCCGGACGGTTCGGGATCGTTGTCAGCATGAGGTGGCGTACTCACAGCCGCACGGTAAGTCGGAATTCTCAAGAAAAGAGGTATTTCCGACAGTTGTCGCCGGGTTGTGATTGACGGAGGACCGGTCCGTGGCCGGGCGGACCCGGCCACGGCGGCGGGGGAGTCAGACCAGGGGCGCCTGGGGTTCGCCGTTCTCCGCCCTGATCACCTGCATGACCGCGTTGATCAGCGCGAGGTGGGTGAACGCCTGCGGGAAGTTCCCGAGGTGGCGGCCGCTGTGCGGGTCGATCTCCTCGGCGTACAGCTGCAGGGGGCTGGCGTAGGACAGCAGCTTCTCGCACAGGGCCCGCGCCCGCTCCAGCTCCCCGATCAGCACCAGCGCGCTGACCAGCCAGAACGAGCAGATCGTGAAGGTGCCCTCCTCCGAGTCGAACCCGTCGTCGGTCTCCGCGGCGCGGTACCGCAGGACGAGGTCGTCCTCCGACAGCTCGTCGGCGATGGCGAGGACGGTCTCCCGGACGCGCTTGTCGTCGGCGGGCAGGAAGCCGAGCAGCGGGATCAGCAGCGCCGACGCGTCCAGCGCCGTCGCCCCGTAGTGCGCGGTGAAGACGCCGCGCTCGTCCAGCGCGTTCGCCAGCACGTCCGCGTGGATCTCGTCGGCGGCGGCCTGCCAGCGCCGCGCCCGGTCCTGGTCGCCGCGGACGCGGGCGAGCCGGGCGCCGCGGTCGGCCGCGACCCAGCAGAAGATCTTGGACGAGGTGAAGTGCTGCGGCTCGCCGCGCACCTCCCACATGCCGCAGTCGGGGGTCCGCCAGGTGGCCAGGGCGTCCTCGACCTGCTTGATGATGATCTTCCAGAGCCGGTCGTCGAGCCGGTCCCGCTTGCGCACGAACAGGTAGATGGAGCCGATGATCGCGCCCCACACGTCGTGCTGCGCCTGCATGTACGCCTCGTTGCCGATGCGGACGGGGCGGGCGTTGTCGTAGCCGGTGAGGTGGTCCAGCGTGGACTCCGGCAGCTCCTCCCGCCCGTCCAGGCCGTACATGATCTGCAGCTTGCCCTCGGCGGCCTCGGCGACGTCGGTGATGAAGTAGAAGAAGTCGTTGGCCTCCCAGTCGTAGCCGAGCGTGTAGAACGCCCAAAGCGCCATCGTGGAGTCGCGGATCCAGGTGTAGCGGTAGTCCCAGTTCCGGTCGCCGCCCGGCGCCTCCGGCAGCGACGTCGTCGCCGCGGCCGCCACGGCGCCGGAGGGCGCGAACGTCAGGCCCTTGAGCGTCAGCGCGCTGCGCTGCAGGTGGCTGCGCCACGGGTGGTCGGGGAAGCGGCCCCGGTCCAGCCAGTGCTGCCAGTGGTGGACGGTCCAGACGAGCCGCTCGTGCGCCTCCTCGTAGGACGAGGGCGCCGCGTGCTCGCTCCACGACAGCGCGACGTACCGTGACTCGCCCTGCTTCAGCAGCGTGCGGGACGTGGCGAGCGACCCCTCGAACCCGACGTTCATGTCGGTGGTGAGCCGCAGCCCGACGCCGTTGCCGCGCGCCAGGGCCTCGTGGTACCCGGCGCCCGTGTGCTCCCAGCGGGCGGGCGTCTGGCCGTAGTCGAACACCGGCATGCAGTCGAGCCGGACCTGGACCTGGCCGTTCACGCACCGCACCATCCGCAGCAGGACGTGGTCGGCGTCGTAGTCCGTCGGGGCCCTGCGGTGCGTGTGGGACCGTTCCGTCTCGTGGTGCCACGGGCCCATCAGCAGCGCGTCCGTCACGACCAGCCAGCCCCCGTGCACCCACCAGGTGGTCTCCATCACCATGGTGCCGGGGATGTAGCGCTGCGCGGCGGGCACCTCCACGCCCGCCGGGCCGACCCGGAAATAGCCCGCGTCGCGGTCCAGGAGGGACCCGAACACGCTGGGCGAGTCCATCCTCGGCAGGCACATCCACTCGATGTTGCCGCTGGGCGCGACCAGGGCGGTCGTCTCGCAGTCGGACAGGAACCCGAAATCGGCTATGGGGGCGAACGGATCTCCCGCCCGGCCGCCGGCGACCTTCGGCCTCACAACCTCACCTCCTCGATCCATCATTCCCTCTCCCCGCGGTGGGTACGTCGGCGGTGCCGGTCGGCCCGGGCGTCGGCTCCGCACCGGGCCTCCCGCGCTGGTCTCCGGCTCTCGGAGACCCATTGGAATAGACCACTATCTGGCCCTTGACCTGGGAAAACGCCTCTTCCCGCACCGGGCGCCGAGCAAGGCCGGACATCGCGGGTACAGTCCCGGCAAACAGGGCAGCGGGCCCCGCCGCCGCCTGCGGGAACGCGATGCCGCGCCCCCGCCGTGGCGGGACCGGAACTGCCGCTGGGTGTAATCGGAGCGAGAAGGAGCTCCCCGTGCCGAAGTTCGTGTACGACTTCACTGAGGGAAACAAGGACCTCAAAGATCTGCTGGGCGGCAAGGGCGCCAACCTGGCCGAGATGACCAACCTCGGACTGCCCGTCCCTCCCGGGTTCACGATCACCGCGGAGGCCTGCCGGTACTACCTCGAGCACGGGAACCTGCCCGAGGGGCTGGCGGACGAGGTCAACGCGCACCTGGCCGCGCTCGAGTCCGCGATGGGCAAGAAGCTCGGCCAGAGCGACGACCCGCTCCTGGTCAGCGTGCGCTCCGGCGCCAAGTTCAGCATGCCGGGCATGATGGAGACCGTCCTCAACGTCGGGCTGAACGACGAGTCCGTGCACGGCCTGGCCGCGCAAGTGGGGGGCACGGAGACGGAGCGACAGCGGTTCGCGTGGGACTCCTACCGGCGGCTGATCCAGATGTTCGGCAAGACCGTCCTGGACATCGACGGCGACCTGTTCGAGGACGCCATCGAGGACGTCAAGCGCGCCCGCGGCAGCGACAACGACGTCGACCTCACCGCGGACGACTTCCGGAAGCTCGTCGAGCGCTTCAAGGCGATCGTCCGGGAGCAGGCCGGGCGGGAGTTCCCGACCGACCCGCGCGAGCAGATGGACCTCGCCGTCGAGGCGGTGTTCAACTCCTGGAACGCGCCCCGCGCCATCCTGTACCGCCGCCAGGAGCGCATCCCCGTCGACCTCGGGACCGCCGTGAACATCTGCTCGATGGTGTTCGGCAACATGGGCATGGACTCCGGGACGGGCGTCGCGTTCACCCGCGACCCCGCGTCCGGCCAGCAGGGCATCTACGGCGACTACCTGCAGAACGCGCAGGGCGAGGACGTCGTCGCCGGCATCCGCAACACCGTGCCGCTGAAGGACCTGGAGCGCATCGACAAGGCGTCCTACGACCGGCTTCTCGAGATCATGGAGACGCTGGAGAACCACTACCGCGACATGTGCGACATCGAGTTCACGATCGAGCGCGGGAAGCTGTGGATGCTGCAGACCCGGGTGGGCAAGCGGACCGCCGCCGCGGCGTTCCGCATCGCCTGCCAGCTCCTCGACCAGGGGCTCATCGACGTGGACGAGGCCGCCCGCCGCGTCACCGGCGACCAGCTCGCCCAGCTCATGTTCCCCCGCTTCGCCGACCGGGTGGACGGTGTCCGCAAGCTCACGAAGGGCATGAACGCCTCGCCGGGCGCGGCCGTCGGCAAGGTCGTGTTCAGCTCCGAGCGGGCCGCGGAGCTCGCCCAGGCGGGGGAGGACGTGATCCTCGTCCGCCGCGAGACCAACCCCGACGACCTCGCCGGGATGGTCGCGGCGAGGGGCGTGCTGACGTCCCGCGGCGGGAAGACCTCGCACGCCGCCGTCGTCGCCCGCGGCATGGGCAAGACCTGCGTCTGCGGCGCCGAGGAACTGGACGTCGACGTCAAGAGCGGGCAGTTCACCGCCCCCGGCGGCGTGACCGTCCGGGAGGGGGACCTGATCTCCATCGACGGGACGTCCGGGGACGTGTACCTCGGCGAGGTGCCCGTCGAGGACTCGCCCGTCGTCCGCTACTTCGAGGGCGAGCTCGCGGCCGAGGAGGGCGGCGACCTCGTCAAGGCCGTCGACCGGATCATGCGGCACGCCGACGAGCGGGCCGCGCTCAAGGTCCGCGCGAACTCCGACAACCCGGGGGACTCGGCACGGGCGCGCCGCTTCGGCGCCGCCGGGATCGGGCTGTGCCGCACCGAGCACATGTTCCTCGGTGACCGGCGGCAGCTCATCGAGAAGCTCGTGCTGGCGGCGGACGACACCGAGCGGCAGGCCGCGCTGGACGCCCTGGAACCGCTGCAGAAGAGCGACTTCGAGGGCATCTTCGAGGCCATGGACGGTCTGCCGGTGACGATCCGGCTGATCGACCCGCCGCTGCACGAATTCCTCCCCGACCTCACCGAGCTGTCGGTCAGGGTCGCGCTCGCGGGCGACGAGGCCGACGAGAAGGACCGGAGACTGCTCGAGGCAGTCAACCGACTGCACGAGCAGAACCCTATGCTCGGCCTGCGCGGCGTGCGGCTGGGTTTGGCGATTCCGGGGCTGTTCGGCATGCAGGTCCGCGCGATCGCCGAGGCCGCCGCGGCGCGCCGCCGGGCCGGCGGGGACCCGCGCCCGGAGATCATGATCCCGCTGGTCGGCGCCGTCCAGGAGCTGGAGGCCGTCCGCGACGAGGCCCGCGCCATCCTGGCCGAGGTCAGGGAGGCCACCGGCGTCGACGTCCCGGCGCTGATCGGCACCATGATCGAGCTGCCGCGGGCCGCGCTGACCGCCGGGCAGATCGCCGAGGCCGCCGAGTTCTTCTCGTTCGGCACCAACGACCTCACCCAGACCACCTGGGGCTTCTCCCGCGACGACGTCGAGGCGTCGTTCTTCGGGCGCTACCTGGAGCTCGGGATCTTCGGGGTGTCGCCGTTCGAGACCCTCGACCGGGACGGCGTCGGGCGGCTCGTCCGCATCGCCGCCGAGGAGGGCCGCAAGGCGCGGCCGGGCATCAAGCTCGGCATCTGCGGCGAGCACGGCGGCGACCCCGACTCGGTGCACTTCTGCCACGAGGTCGGGCTCGACTACGTGTCCTGCTCGCCGTTCCGCGTCCCCGTCGCCCGGCTGGAGGCCGGCCGCGCCGCGATCGCGGCGGACGCGGCGGCCGGGGGGAGCGACAGCCGCTGACCGCCGGGGCGGCCGGCCGCCCGCGCGCCCGCCCGCGGGAGACCGGCCGCCCAACCTGCGAACTTCGCGCGCCCGGCGCACCATCTAACTAACGTGTCGGAAGCGATGACGTTGGAAGCCGAATTGCCGGAGCCCCGGAACGAGGACCACGGTCCGGACGAGCCCGCCGAGCAGCCGCGCGGACGGCGCAGGCGGTCGCCGTGGGTCACGATCCCGGCGGGCGTCGTCCTCGGGCTGCTGCTGATCGCGGTGCTGACGCCCCTCACCGTCGGCGCGCGCATCTGGTACCAGGCCCGCCAGGACGAGCGGCCCCGCTCCGACGCGATCATCGTCCTCGGCGCCGCGCAGTACAACGGCGAGCCGTCCCCGACGCTGCGGTGGCGGCTCCAGCACGCCCTCGACCTCTACCGCGACGGCGTCGCGCCCGCGATCGTCACGGTCGGCGGGAAGGCCCCCGGCGACAACTACACCGAGGCCGGCTCCGGCCGCACCTGGCTGATCGAGAAGGGCGGGGTGCCGGCCGACCGGGTCGTCGCGGTGCCCGTCGGGCGGGACACGCTCGGCAGCCTGCGGGCGGCCGGCGCGGAGTTCGACCGGCGCGGCTGGTCGTCCGCGGTGATCGTCAGCGACCCGTGGCACGGGCTGCGGTCGAAGAAGATGGCCGCGGACCACGGCATCGAGGCGGCCGCGTCGCCGACCCGCAGCGGCCCCAGCGTGCAGACCCGCGAGACCCAGTTCGACTACATCGTCCGGGAGACCGGCGCCTACCTGTCGTACGTCCTGCTGGGCAAGAGCGTGCAAGTGCCGAACGAGACCATCAGGCGCATCAACATCGACCCGTCCGTGGCGCCCTCCGGGGCGCCGTCGGAGCCGCAGCCGAGCCGCTGACACTCCGGCCGGCCCGAAGGTCAACGGAACGTCATCGCGCCCGCCTACCCTGGATAGGGACATGACGAGCAACTCCACCACCGGCGGCCCGGGCCGCTACACCGCCCGTGACAGGCAGCGCTGGGCCCCCGAGCCCGCCAAGCGCCGCGACCGGACCGCGTTCGAACGCGACCGGGCCCGCGTGCTGCACAGCGCGGCGCTGCGCCGGCTGGCCGCCAAGACGCAGGTCGCCTCGCCCGGCGCGGACGCCGGCGCCGACACCGTGCAGAGCCTGCGCACCCGGCTGACCCACTCGCTGGAGTGCGCCCAGGTCGGCCGCGAGCTGGGCAAGTCCCTGGGCTGCGACCCCGACCTGGTCGAGACGGCGTGCCTGGCCCACGACATCGGGCACCCGCCGTTCGGGCACAACGGCGAGGCCGCCCTCGACCTCGTCGCCCGCGACTGCGGCGGCTTCGAGGGCAACGCGCAGAGCCTGCGCGTCCTGACGCGGCTGGAGCCGAAGTCGTTCGCGGCGGACGGCCCGCCCCTGCACGGGCGCAGCGTCGGCCTCAACCTGACCCGCGCCGCGCTGGACGCGTCGATGAAGTACCCGTGGCCGCAGGCGGAGGCGGTGAACGGGAAGTTCGGCGTCTACGACGACGACGCGGACGTCGCGCACTGGGTCCGCGAGGGCGTCGAACCGGGCCGGACGTGCTTCGAGGCCCAGGTCATGGACTGGAGCGACGACGTCGCCTACTCCGTCCACGACCTGGAGGACGCGCTCGTCGCCGGGCACATCGACTTCGCCCGCCTCGCCGACCCGGCCGAGCGCCGGCTCGTCGCCGCCACCGCGATCAAGCTGTACTGCCCCGACGCCGAGCTCGCCGAGCTGGAGGAGCGCTTCGCCGAGCTGCTCGCCGAGCCGTACTGGCCCGACCGCTACGACGGCACGCCGCGCAGCCTGGCCGCCCTCAAGAACCTCACCAGCACCCTGATCGGCCGGTTCTGCGTGGCCGCCGAGAACGCCACCCGGGACGCCTACGGCGACCGCCCGCTGACCCGGTACGCCGCCGAGCTGATCGTCCCGCGCGCGCAGCGGCTGGAGAACGCCCTGCTCAAGGGCATCACCGCGCACTACGTGTGGATCAGCCACGAGGAGGTCAGGGCCCGGCAGCGGACGCTGATCACCGAGCTGGCCGAGATGATGATCGCGGGCGCGCCCGGCACCCTCGAACCCGGGTTCCGGGCCGCGTTCGAGGAGGCCGGCGACGACGCGGGGCGGCTCCGCGCCGTCATCGACCAGATCGCCTCGCTGACCGACCTGTCCGCGATGGCGCGGCACCGCCTGCTGGAGGGCGGTTCCTGACCGATCCCGCCCGGTTCTCCGGACGGGCCCCGGCGGAATATGCCGCGACCCACCCGACGGCGGCCCTTGTCTCGCCCAAAGCGGCGCTGTAGGGATGGCTACAGGTCAACTACAGGAGGTCGCCATGCCCGAGGAGACGTTCGTCATCGCCGGCGCCGGCCTGGCGGGTGCCAAGGCCGCGGAGACGCTGCGCGCGGAGGGTTTCACGGGCAGGCTGCTGCTGATCGGGGACGAGATCGAGCGCCCGTACGAGCGGCCGCCGCTCTCCAAGGGGTTCCTGCTGGACAAGGAGCCGCGGGAGAAGGCCCACGTCCACGAGGCGGACTGGTACGACAAGCACGACGTCGAGCTGCGCGCCGGCGCCTCCGTCGCCGCCGTCGACCGGGCCGCGCACGAGGTGCGGCTGTCCAGCGGGGAGCGGGTCGGGTACGCGAAGCTGCTGCTGGCGACCGGGGCCTCCCCGCGGCGGCTCGACGTCCCGGGCTCGAAGCTGCAGGGCATCCACTACCTGCGGACGATGGCCGACTCCGCGGCGCTGAAGCAGGCCCTCGCGCACGGCGGGCGCCGGGTCGTGGTCGCCGGGGCGGGCTGGATCGGGCTGGAGACCGCGGCCGCCGCCCGCGCCCACGGCAACGACGTGACGATCATCGAGCCGGAGCCGACGCCGCTGCACGCCGCGATGGGGCCCGAACTCGGCGGGATGTTCGGCGACCTGCACCGCGAGCACGGCGTCGACCTGCGGCTCGACCAGGGCGTCGCCGGGTTCTGGGGCGCCGGGCAGGTGTCGGCGGTGGTGACCTCCGGCGGCGCCGAGGTGCCCGCCGACGTCGTGATCGTCGGCATCGGCGTGCGGCCCAACAGCGGCCTCGCCGAGGAGGCGGGGCTGGAGGTCTCCGACGGCGTCCTCGTCGACCAGTCGCTGCGCACCTCCGACCCGGACATCTTCGCGGCCGGGGACGTCGCCAACGCCTACAACCCGCTCCTCGGGCGCCGGGTCCGGGTGGAGCACTGGGCGAACGCGCTGAACGGCGGGCCGGCCGCCGCCCGCGCGATGCTCGGCCAGGACGTCGTCTACGACCGGATCCCGTACTTCTTCAGCGACCAGTACGACCTCGGCATGGAGATGTCGGGCGTCGCGTCGCCGGGGGAGTACGACGAGGTGGTGTACCGCGGGGACGTCGAGTCACGGGAGTTCGTCGCGTTCTGGCTGTCGGGCGGCCGGGTCGTCGCCGGGATGAACGTCAACGTGTGGGACGTGACCGGGGACGTGCAGGCGCTCATCCGCTCCGGGGCCCAGGTGGACGCCGGCCGGCTCGCCGACCCCGGCGTGCCCCTGGCCGGCCTCGCCTGAAAGCGCGCGACAGCCGTTACCGCCGCGCCCGCGGGCCGCGTACAGTCTGCGGGTGGCCACGGACAAGATCACGGCGGAGGAGTTCGCGGTGTTCGGCCGGGCGCGGACGGCGGTCACGCTCGCCTTCACCGCGCACGGCCTGCTCGCCGCCGCCTGGGTGGTCCGCATCCCCCAGATCAAGGAGCACCTCGGGCTGAGCGAGGGCTCGATGGGCGTGGCCCTGCTGGGCGCGCCCGTCGGCGTCGTGCTCGCCGTGCGGTTCGCCCGCCGGATCATCGCGGACCGGGGCAGCCGGGCCACGACGATCGCCGCCGGGGTCGCGGGCGCGGCGTCGCTGGTCCCGCTCGGCCTCGCCTGGAACCTCGGCGCGCTGATCGTGTCCCTCCTGCTGCTCGGGGCCTCGCTCGGCCTGATGGACGTGGCGATGAACGCCCAGGGGGTTGCGGTCGAGCGCGGCTACGGGCGGCCGCTCATGTCCGGCCTGCACGGCTGGTACAGCATCGGGACGCTCGTGGCCGCGCTGATCGGGTCGGGCGTCGCCTACGCGGGCGTGCCCGTCCCGCTGCACCTGTCGGCCGCGGCCGCGGCGCTCGCCGCGCTGACGGCGATCGGCTGCCGCGGCCTGCTGGACCGCTCCGCCGACGCCCTCCCCGGACCCGGGCCGTATCCGCCGGACGAGCCCGCCCCCGATGCGGCGCCCTCGGCGGGGGCCGCTC
>NZ_SMKB01000262.1:0-9458 GCF_004348575.1 Actinomadura sp. 7K534 | reverse complement strand
GTGTTGTGGGCGCCGGTGCGGGCTCGGCGTTGGGCGCGGTACCCGGCGCCCTTCCTCGGTTCGGGCTGTCCGGGCTCGGGCTGGTCGGTGGGGTTGGTTGGGTCATCGGCGGCTTCCCCGGGTTGGTGGTGGGGCTGCCGCAGCACCTGTCGGACCGCTTCCCAGGAGTAGCGGAAGTCTTTGCCGGTTTTGAGGGCGGGGATCTGCCCGGCGTTGGCCATCCGGCGGACGGTCTGGGGCGACAGGCCGAGTCTGGTCGCGAGTTCGGCGGTGGTGAGGACGTCGGGGTCGCGGCCGGGTGTCTCGGTCATCGCGGGGGCTCCTGGGTCGGCGGTCACGGTTGTTCCCTTCCAGTGTGGCGTGTCGGTGCCGCGGAAGCACGTTCTTGAGCGTGATGGCGTTTCCAGAAACTGTTTGGCGATACTTGCGCTCCATAATCTTGCCACGTACTGTGATCGCTCGACAACCCAGAGCGTTGATTCGGGGGTATGCGGGTGAGTCTTCGACACACCGGACCAGTCCCAGGCCACCAGGCACAGGACGTGCCGGACGAAGTGCTGGACGTGGTCGTGGCCGGTGCGCACGGCGGCGCGGGGACGTCCACGCTGACCGCGCTGCTGCCCGCAGCGTGGGACATGGGCTCGATCAAGCCGCTGCTGGAACTGGGCCGCTCACCGCTGCGCGCCAAGGGCCGCCCGGTGGTGCTGACGGTGCGCAACACCGCGGTGGCGGCCAAGGACGCAACGGCAGCGATCGGCGCCCTGCGCGACTGGGACGAGCGGGTGTCGGCGCTGGCGATCGTCAGCGACGGCGGCCCCGAAACACGGGACGCCACGGCCCGGTTCGCGCTGCTGCAAGCCCGGGTCGGCGGGGTAGTGCGCATCCCGCACGTGCGGGCGCTGCGGCTGGTGGAAGACCCCACGGTCGTCGACCTGCCGGGCAGAGCGCGCCACGCCCTCGACGAACTCCGCCGCCTGGTGCGCGTGTCCGGCGAGCGGGGGCGGTGACCGTGCTGGCATCGTTCATCGGCTTGTTGCGGCTGGTGCCGCGCGCGGACGTGGATGTGCCCGATCCGGCTCCGGAGCCGCCGCCGGGGCTGGATCAGAAGATGGAGACGCTGCTGGCGTGGGGCAAGTGGGGCGTGCTGATCTGCGGGGTCGCGGGCCTGTTCATCTGCGCGGGTCAGATGGCCATCGGGCGCAAGAACCGGTCGACGTTCGCCGCCGATGGCGCGACCGGCATCCCGTGGGTGCTGGGCGGGCTCAGCCTGGCGGCGACAGCCGCGCCGATCGTCGGGGTGTTCTTCGAATGAACCGACGCCAAGAGACTGGTCCGTGGTGGCGCCGTGGCTGGGTCATCGCGACGACAGTGATCGCCGCAGGAACGCTAATCGGCTTGGCCATGCCGGTGGCGTTCAGGACCGAGACCGACAGAACGCCGATCGCCATCCGCACGACAGTGCAGGCGGGGCTCCTCTTGGGCGCCCCGCAGGTGTCATTTACGGGCGTGGCGTGGCGGGACTACCACGGGGTCGTCCTCCCCTATTCGGCCGACGATGGTCCGCGCGATGCGGGCGACGATCTGGCGAAGGGGTTTGCCCGGACGCCGCGGGGGGCGTTGCTGGCCGCGGTCCACATCGTGGTGCGGGCGAATGTGCGGTGGGGGCCGAAGGTGTTCGAGCCGACCATCGAAGAACAGGTCATCGGGCCCGACGCCGAAGCCTTGCTTGTCGCGGCCCGCGAGGCGTACGAGGAGCTGCGTGGTGACCGGCCGGACGGGGATGCGTTGGGGCGCGGGTACGTCGTCCTGGAGGGTTTCCGGTGGCAGGGCTACTCCCCCGCGGCGGCGAGCGTGGATCTGGTGTCGGCCGGTCCGGGTGACAGCGAGGTGACCGTGAGGGCGGTGACCCGGGTCCAGGTGCAGTGGCAGGGCGGTGATTGGCGGGTCGTCGGCCCGCCGGGCGGGACGTGGGCCGGGTCGGCGGCCCCGGTCGAGTCGACCGACGGCTATGTCCGCTTCCCGGGCGGAGGTGCCTGATGCTTCCCCTTGACCCGTGTTCGCCGCTCACCGATCCGGCCTGCCTGCAACCGGTCGACAACGACGATGGCGAGAACACGCTGGTTCCACCGCCGCCCGATATCCCGGGCGCGATCGGCGGGCGGATGCTGGACGAGGCCGCCGAGTCGTTCCAGGCAGCGGTCGGATGGCTGATCTCCAAGACCGCGTCCTGGTGGGTGGAAACACCGTCGCCGAACCTGCAGGAGGAGTCGGCGATCGGGCATCTGCAACTGCTGGTCCAGCCGCTGACGGTCTCGGTCGCGGTTATGGGGCTGCTGGTGGTCGCCGCGAAGATGGCGCTGACCCACAAGGCGAACCCGCTGATCGACCTGGGCCGGGGGCTGGCGGTGCTGGCGGCGGTCACCACGATCGGCGTGGTGGTGCCGAACCTGCTGCTGCAGTGGGGCGATGAGTGGTGCGGCTGGGTGCTGAGCGCGTCCTCGCAAGGGGACTTCGCGCAGCGGATGACCAAGGTCGTGACCTTCCCGTCGGGGACACCGGCCGCGCTGGTGCTGCTGCTGTGCATGTTCGCGCTGGTCATCGGGATTCTGCAGGCGATCCTGCTGTTGTTTCGCGCCGGGGCACTGATCATCTTGGCAGGGCTGCTGCCGCTGGCTGCCGCCGGGATGATGACCGCGGCGACCAAGACCTGGTTCGCGCGGGTGGCCGGCTGGATGCTCGCGCTGATCTTCTACAAGCCCGCAGCCGCAGCGGTGTATGCGACCGCGTTCACCCTGGTCGGTGAAGGGCAGAGTCTGCACGCGCTGCTGATGGGCATGACGATGATGCTGATCAGCCTGGTCGCCTTCCCGGTGCTGCTGAAGTTCTTCACCTGGACGACCGGCGGAACCGAGTCCAGCAGCGGCGGCGGCATGCTCGGCGCGCTGATGAGCAGCGCCGCCGCCCTCGGCGCCCTGCGCGCCTACGGCAGCGGCGGTTCCGGCGGCGGTTCGGAGGGCGGGCAGTCCAGCTCGGCCAGCGAGCACACCAGCTACCTCAAACAGCAACTCGGCGACCAGGGCACCTCACCCGCCGGCGACTCCGCAGACCCGGCGCCCACCCCACCCGGATCGCCCGACCGGCACTCGCCTGCCTCCGACACAGGCGACCACGCCTCCGCTCCGGGTGCTCCGTCCGGAAGTGAGCAGCCGGGCGCCACCTCGTCCGGGACGGATCAGAACCCGGCGGGCGGACACGGGTGGGCGCCACCTGACGGCGGGAACGGTGAGCCGGTCGGCCCCGCGTTGATCCGGACAGCGGACAAGGAACGGCAGCGCGGCGAGGACATGGTCCGCTGGGCCGCCACCGGCAGTACCGCCGGCTCCAGCGGCGGTGGCGCGGGTGGCCCTGGTGGCGGTCCGACCGGCGCGGTCGGTGAAGGAGGTGCCGGCGGTGGGAAGTGACATCCGCACCTACGGCGGCTGGCGCCGCCGACACGGCATCGGCCTGCTCGGCCTGGACACCACCTCCACCTTCATCGCCCTCGGCGCGGCGCTGCTACTAGTCCTGATCGCCGCCACCGCACCGCACCTGCTGGTCTACCTGCTTCCACCGGCACTGATCGGTGGCGGCCTGGGGCTCGTCCGGATCGGCGGTGTCCCAGTGGCGCGCCTGGTGCTGGCCCGGTGCCGGTGGCGCTGGGGTGTCCTGCGCGGGCACAACCGCTACCGGGCCGGAGTCGTGATCGACCATCCACGCGCGTTTCAGCTCCCTGGGGTGCTAGCGCCGTTGACGCTGCTGAGCGCGGAGGACGGGTACGGCGGGCGGTACGGGATCGTGTGGGACCGCCGTACCGGGCTGCTCACCGCCACGCTACGGGTCGTTCCGGCCTCGACCTGGCTGGCTGACCGCGGCGACGCCGATGCCTGGGTGGCGGGCTGGGGCGGCTGGCTCGCTGCCCTCGGGCACATGCCCGCCGTCCGATGGGTGACCGTCACCGTCGAGACCGCGCCCGAGCCCGGCTCCACCCTCGCCGACGCCGTAGGCCGCGCCGTCGTCCCCGCTGCGCCTGCGGCGGCGCGGACCATCATGAGCGAGCTGGTCCGCACCGCCCCCGCCGTGGCGGCCGATGTCGACACCCGCGTCTCGATCACCTTCGACCCCAAAGCAGCCGCGTCCCGGCCCAAAGACCTGTACGAGGCTGTCGCAGAGCTTGGACGCACGCTCGACGGGTTGGCGTCCCGGCTCGGTGGCTGCGGGGTCTCCGTGCTCGGGCGGGCGACCGCGGCGGAGATCGCTGGGGCGGTGCGGACCGCGTTCGACCCGCACGCCCGCGGCGAGGTGAACCGGCTGCTGACCGGGCCGAACTCGGACGAGGTGCTGAACTGGGGTGATGCGGGTCCGGTCGCTGCGACCGAGCACACCGGGCACTACGAGCACGACGGCGGCGTCTCGGTGAGCTGGGCCTGGCACGAACCACCCCGCCAAAACGTCCGCTCCGACGTCCTGGCCCGCCTGGTCGCACCCGGCCCGTTCCCCAAGCGCATCACCCTGCAGTACCGGGCGCTTCCGGCCGCGGCGGCGAGCCGGGTGCTGCAGCAGGAAGTGAACGCGGCAGCTTTTCGTTCCCAGTTCCGCCGCCGTACTGGCCGTGATGAGACCGCCCGTGACAGCTGGGACGCCGCCCGCGCCCGCCAAGCCGCCGCCGAGGAGGCGATGGGCGCCGGGGTGTGCCTGGTCTCGCTGTACGCCACCGTCACTACCACCGACCCCGACCAGCTGCGCCGCGCCGTCGCGCACGTGGAGACCGCCGCCGACTCGGCCAAGATCCGTCTGCGCCGCCTGTGGGGTAGCCAGAGCGCCGGATTCGCCACCACCCTGCCCTGCGGCATCTGCCCACCCGCACTGTCGCGCCGCCTCAACCACTAAAAGCGCTGGAGGAACTGAGCTTGCCGAACGCCGAAACCCGCGCCATGTCCGAACCGCTCGCCCCGCCGTGGGGCTGGCGCGGCCCCGGGACCGGACGCGCCGCGCACGTCGAAGGCGCACCCGAGTACCAGGCCACCACTAGCCAGCTCTGCGGCCTGTACCCCTTCACCGCCGGATCCGGCACACCCACCGCCGGCACCCCGGTCGGACGCCACCAACTCTGGGGCGAAGTCGTCTGCCTGGACCCGCTGGCGTGGCTGCGTGAAGGGCTGGTCACCAACCCCGGCATGTTCGTCCTCGGACAACCCGGCACCGGCAAATCCACCCTCGTCAAACGCCTGGTCACCGGCGCCGTCGCCACCGGCACCACCCCGATCGTGCTCGGCGACACCAAACCCGACTACACGAAGCTGGTCGAATACCTGGGCGGCCAGGTCATCCGGGTCGGACGCGGCGTCGACCGCATCAACCCCCTCGACACCGGACCCCTCGACCAAGCCCGGCGCCGCCTCACCGGGGCCGCCGCCGAAACGCTCCGCTGGGAGGTGCGGTCCCGGCGGCTGTCGCTGCTGCTGGCGCTGGCGACACTCGTCCGCGAAGCGCGCATCACCAATGCCGAGGAAGTCGTCCTGGGCCGCGCCATCGACCTGCTCGACCACCGCCTCGACCATGAACCGACCATCGTGGACGTCCTGCGGGTGCTGGAGCAGGGGCCGGAAGAGTTGCGCTCGGCCACCCGAACCGACACCGCCGGCTCCTACCGGGCTCAGACCCGCGACCTGGTCTTCACCCTCGATCTGCTCATCTCCGGGTCGCTGGCCGGGGTTTTCGACTCGGCGACGACTCGCTCGCTGAATCTGGACGCGTCTGCGGTCAGCGTCGATATCTCCCGGGTCCGCGCGGCCGGCGACAAGCTGCTGACCGCCGCGATGCTGTGCACCTGGGCCTACGCCTTCGGCATGGTCGACGCCGCCACCACCCTGGCCGACCTCGGCGCCGGGCCACGCCGCTCCTACCTCGGCGTCATGGACGAACTCTGGCGCGCCCTGCGCGGCGCCCCCGGCCTGGTCGAACACGCCGACGCCCTCACCCGCCTCAACCGCGCCAAAGGCATGGCCTCCATCATGATCACCCACTCCCTCGCCGACCTCGACGCCCTGGCCACCGAAGAAGACCGCGCCAAAGCCAAAGGCTTCGCCGACCGCTCCGCCATCACCGTCCTGGCCGGACTCCCGCCCCGCGAGCTGGCCCGCGTCCACGAGATCGTGCCGCTGACCGGCCCCGAGCAGCAGCTCGTCACCTCCTGGTCGGCGCCCGACTCCTGGCAACCCGGCGCCCGCCACCCCGGACGCGGCAAATACCTCATCAAAACCGGCGAACGCCTCGGCATCCCCGTCGAACTCTCCCTCGTCGGCCCCGAAACCGACCTCTACGACACCGACCAGAACATCCGTCGAGATCCTGGACGCTATCGGGGGAACTGCGGGGTGGTGGCCCTGTGAGGCGGCCGCCTGCGCCCGAAGTTGGCGGAACTGGCCATTTCAAAGCGACGTCAGGGTCGGTTGTGGCGGCTCATGATGCGGTCGGCGAAACCGTAGAGCTCGGCGGTGTGGCGCCGGCATTCGCGTGGGTCCTGGCCGGCGAATACCGACTGCGGCCAGAGCTCGATAAAACGGTCAGCGCGGCTGGTGCCGAGTACTTCATCAAGGTGAAGCAGTGCGCCGATGGCCGCGTCCTGGTTGTAGTGGCAGTCGGCACGTGGCAGGTAGTGGTCCAGATAGGCGGCCAGGATGTCGGCGTCTTCGGGTTGACCAAAACGGGCCAGGGCGATGCAGTACCCGATCCCGGCGTAGACCAGTTCACTGGCGAGCAGCAGCTCGCCGAGGGTGTCCCTGAACTGGCTCCGCCGGTCCAGCGCGATGAGCCATCCGGCAGTGATTCTGGACCGCCATTCCAACTCCAGCAGCGCGCTCAGGTCACCATCGCTGATCTCGCGAGCATCGCTTGCCAGGGCTGCCTCAAAGGCATCGATGTCGGGCCTGCGGGGCTGTATCGGGTTTCGCAGGCTCCGGTAGCGGCTGGTGGCGTAGGACTCGGGATTCCAGACCACATAGCGGCGGATGAGGGCCAGGTCCTGCGGTGTGCTGGGAGCGCGGAATGTCACGGGCACATCCTGGCCCGCCGGGTGGTCGGCCCGTCAGGTGGGCGGCCCGCTTCACACCGACTGATCTTGCCCCTTCGGCCTCTGGAAAGGCCCGAGCACGCATCCCATAGAGATCAAGCACGTCGAGGAGCTCTTACCGGCCAGGCTGTACGGGGCGGCGCATGAGCCGGGCGTTGGGACCGAAGGCGTCCTTGTGGCACTCCAACGCGGGCGCCGCGTGGCTGGTGCTCGCCGCCTGCTGGACGCCCATCGTCGGGCTGTGGGTGGTGTGGATCGCCGCGAAGCTGAGCACTATGGCCACCGGCGGGTCGATCATGCCGTTCGGGTCTGACTTCGCCGTCGCCCTCATCCGGGGAGAAACCGATGTGGCGTGGCCGGGAACGCCGACACCGCTGGTGTTGCTCGTCCTCGTCCTGCTGATCAGCGCGCTGGTCTACGCGGGCTGCGCGGTCTGGCTGCGGATCGCGGAACGTTGCGCACAGCCCGGGGACCCCGTCGCCGCGCTCGCCGACAACCCCGGCCTCACCACCCTCCAGCCCGGGGCGACCGCCGAGAAGGCAATCGCGCTACGGCGTTCACTCGCCCAATCCGACCCCGGCGACCTGGAGCCCAGCGATGTCGGCCTTGTCCTGGGAGATGTCCTGCTCCCGGGTGACCGGAGCGGCCCGACGCTGTTCGCCTCCTTCGAAGACACCGTTGTGGCGTTCATGGCGCCGCGGTCGGGCAAGACGACCACCCAGTCCATCCCGCATGTCCTGTCGGCCCCTGGGCCGGTGATCGCCACCAGCAACAAGGCGGACCTGTGGTCGGCGATCGCCGCCGTCCGCGCCGACCGCACCGGCGGCACGACCTGGTTGTTCGACCCGCAGCGCATCACCTACCAGCCGCAATCGTGGTGGTGGAACCCCCTGGCCGGGCTGTGCACCGTTGAGGACGCGCACCGTCTGGCCGGGCACTTCGTCCTCACCGTCGACGACGGCCAGAAAAAGGACCTGTGGGGACCGGCCGCCCAAGACCTGCTCTGCGCGCTTTTCCTGGCCGCCGCCACCTCCGGCCGCTCGCTGCACCATGTGGCCGGGTGGCTGGACGAGCCCGCCGTCCCCACCCCCATCGAACTGCTCCAGCAGGCCGGTTTCCACCTCATGGCCTCCTCCCTCAAAGGCACCCAGAACGGCGCCGTGGAAACCCGTGACGGGATCTACCAGACCGCCCGCACCGCCGCCAAAGCGCTGCGCGACCAGGAAATTCTCGCCTGGGTCACCCCGAGCCGCGACCTGCCCGTCTTCGACCCCGACGCCTTCGCCACCTCACTCGACACCCTCTACCTGCTGTCCAAGTCGCTGTCGGCCGCCGCGCCGCTGATCGCCGCGCTCACCGACACCACCATGCGCGCCGCCGAACGCCGCGCCGAACAAGCCGGCGGACGCCTCGACCCGCCCCTCATCGTCGCCCTCGACGAGGCCGCCAACATCTGCCGCATCGCCGACCTGCCCCAGCTGTACTCCCACCTCGGCTCGCGCGGCATCATCCCCGTCACCATCCTGCAGAGCTACGAACAGGGCGTCACCGTCTGGGGCGAGCCCGGCATGGCCGCGCTGTGGGGTGCCGCGACCCGCAAACTCATCGGTGCCGGCATCGACTCGCCCCGCCTGGTCCGCGACCTGGCCACCCTCATCGGCCAGCACGACGTCCCCGTCCGCTCCCTCACCTACAGCGACGGACGCGCCAGCGAGCAGATCTCCCTGCGCCGCCAGGAAATCCTCGAAGCCGCCGACATCCGCGCCCTGCCCACCGGCACCGCCCTTCTGCTCGCGACCGGTACCAGACCCGCGCTCGTCCGGCTGCGCCCCTGGTACTCCGGCCCGCACGCCGCTGCCATCAACCAGGCAATCAAGGCGGCCGACAGCGCCATCGCCGAGGCCGCCCGCCGCCACTACAACCGCCCAGACAACCCGCCCACGCCGTAACCAGCACGCGCCGTAAATCCGCTTCCACGAGAAAGGGGCCTTCGAATGCACCGATCCGCAGCTTTGGAGGCTTCATGCCCAAGCCCGACACGTCCGCGACCGGCGCCAAGCGTCCCGAATCGCTGTACCCGGACGTCACCGCCTGGGTGACCGGGCACTTCGTCCCGATGTACCGCCGCACGCTCGGCGGCGAGTTCCGCTGGTGCGCCCAATGGTGGCGACACGGCGAGGCCATCTCCCGCCTCACCGCCCTGTGGTTCTCCTGGGAAGCCATGCGCATGCAAGGCGCCACCGGCATGGCCCTGTGGTACCGCGACCACCTCGACCACCACATCCCCGTCCTCCTCGGCCCCCGCGGCCCCTTCTACCAATGCACCGAGAACCAACACCTCACCCCGCAC
>NZ_SMKB01000261.1:0-9473 GCF_004348575.1 Actinomadura sp. 7K534 | reverse complement strand
GGCATACCGGGGGTGAACGTGGGGTCGGCAGGTACCGGGGGTGGGTGGCCGCCCAGGGGAGCCTGCGGCGGCACAGAAGGCGGTATCTGCGGGGAAGGCGCCGGCGTAGGCACGGGCGGCGGTGACCCGGCGGAGGGCGGCTCGGGTCGCTGCGCAGGTGTGGACGAGGCCAGGGCCCGGCCCTCGGCCACCATCGCGGGCGGCATGCGGACCGCGAGCGGGCCGTTCTCGTCCAGGAGCCGCTGGAGGAGCTCCTTGGCCGTCGGACGGCTGGCCGGATCCTTGGCGAACGCGTCGGTCAGCACCGCGTGCAGCGAAGCGGGGAGCCCGGTCAGGTCGACCTCGTCGTAGACGATGCGCTGCATCACCTCTGACGGAGAGCCCGTCCCGAAGGGCGACCTGCCCGTCGCGGCGAAAAGGATGGTCGACGCCCAGGCGAACACGTCCGCGGCGGGTCCGATGCCCCTGCCGCTGAGCTGCTCCGGGGACTTGTAGGAGGGATCCTCGGTGATGTGCCCGGAGAAGGCCACGTTCACCGCCTCCAGAGCGTGGGCGATGCCGAAGTCGCCCAGCCTGGGCCCGTCCCGTCCCAGGAGGACGTTGCCCGGCTTCAGGTCGTGATGGACCGCGCCCGCTCGATGTACGGCCGCGATGGCGATCGCCATACCGACGGCTAGGCGCTCGACGACCGCGCCACCGCGCGGCCCTTCCTCGTCCACGAGCTGCTGGAGGGACGGCCCGTCCACCCACTCGCTCACCACGAAGGGACGGTCGCCCTCAACGTCGGCGTGCAGGATCGCCGCGGTGCAGAAGCCGGACACCTTCCGGGCGGCGGTGAACGAACCCGCGAACCGGGACCTGGCGACGGGCTCACCGCTCAGCCGCACGTGCAGGACCTTCACGGCGACCAGGCCGCCGGCAGGGTCCCTGCCGAGGAAGACGGCACCCTGCTCACCGACGCCGAGCCGGCCCGTGATCTCGTACGAGCCGAGTCTCCGCGGGTCACCCGGCTGCAGGGGCAGCGCCTCGGGCATCTGACGAACCTCCGTGTCCTCCGGGGACCGCGTCCCCGGCCTCCCCGTTCCCTTCTATGAGCATTCCTCATCTTCGCTGACGGGCGTGGAGGGCTCCTCCCCGCTCGCCGGACGAAAAGCGCTCCCCGGCTTGACGCCGGGTCCTTTCTACCGTCTGAGTGGTCCACCGGACGCCACCGCCCGGAGCAGGTCACCGTGGGCCACGACCCGGTAACGTCAGTGGCGATGTCGCGAAAGCCGCTTTCCCTTGCCCTCCTGAACGAGCAGCGCACCGCGCTCGGCCTGCCGGCGTACACCGGTGCGGACGAGCCGGCCGCGCTCCGTCGCGCGGCCCTGGACACCGTCCTCGCCTGCATCGAGGCGGGGAGCGCCGAACCGTCCAGGCCGGTCGTCAAGGGAGCGGTGCGGTTCCTGCTGGACCGGCTCGCCGAGCTGGCGCCCGGCCGTTCCGTGGAGGTTCGCGTTCCTCCTCATGCCGCGGTTCAGTGCATTGACGGGCCGCACCATACCCGGGGTACACCCCCGAATGTGGTGGAGATGGATGCCGCCGCCTTGATCGCCCTGGCCACAGGCCGGTTGGCTTGGGCCGACGCAGTAGCGGACGGCCGGGTCCGCGCAAGCGGCGCACGTGCGGACCTGTCGGACCATCTTCCCCTGCCCATCGACCCGCCTGCCGACCTGCCCGCCGACCTGCCCGCCGACAGGGAGGCCGCGGAGCCGGGCTGAGCGGGGCCGTCGGCCCGTGGCGCGATCCGGGCCTTGCCTGGACCGCCCGGCGCTGCCAGCGTGGGCACCACCGTCCGTTCGGGGCACGACCTGGAAGGCGGCGCGGCAGCACACGGCACGGATGCATGCGCCGCCACACTGGAGGTGATCCCGTGCTGATCGCGCACTGGACGTTCGACGTAGCCACCGTGGACGGCCGCCGGGTCGCCGACATCGCCGGGGCCGGACCCGTCGCCGAGCTGGACGAGACCGCCGAGATCGTCCCGGGCCGGGCGGGGGAGGCGCTGTCGCTCGGCGGGACCGGCCGCGCCGTGATTCCCGCCACACCTCAGCTCGTCCTCAGCCAGGTGTTCGGATTCAGCGTGGCGTTCTTCGTCCGCGTGACCGAGGAACCGATCGGCGAGTGGCGCAGCCTCGTCTACAAGCCGGTCGCCGAGGAGGATGCCAGGGGTCTCGGTCTCTGGCTCTACCCAGACGAGATGCGGCTTCGGGCCCAGCTCTTCACCGTCAAGGGCCCGGACTACGCCGACAGCCGCACAAGGCTCACCGTCGGTGAATGGACGCACGTCACGTTCGTCGTGGACACCGCCGGGATGTCCCTGTACGTCAACGGCAGGCTGGACGTGGCCGTACCGCTCGAACACGCGGTCGTCACCCCGGCCGGCCCCATCTACCTGGGGAGCGAACCCACCAAGCCTGGATTCGGCGGCCTCATGGACGATTTCCGCGTCTACGCCTCCGCGCTCGATGAAGAGGCCGTCCGCTCCCTAGCCGACTACCAGGGCTCCTAGCCGCCCCCTATGGAGTGATGGCTGTGTCTCTAGCGGCGCTGCCATCGGCGAAGGGGAACTCCCGTTCGACGCAGCCGCGCCGCGACGAATCGTCCGGGTAGCGCGTCTCGTCACCGCACTCGGCCGCCTTGCTCAGCAGCCAGACGAGCGCCACGGCGCCGACGACGACGGCCAGGGCCGAGCAGACGACGCCCACGATCGCGGGCCGCCGGTCGGCGTCACCCCGCACGAGTGCCACCGCCCCCAGGACGAGCCCCACGAGCGCCGGGATGATCCCCACCAGACACAGGACGAGCCCCACCAGGCCGACGATTCCGAGTACCTGCGAGGCCCTCGCCAGCGTGCTCCTCTTGGGAGGAGACGGAGGCGAATACGTCTGGTATCCAGGCAGCGTCATGTCTTCCTCCACGTGTCGGTCACCAGACTCCCCCGAGGTGCGCGATGCCTCTATTTCGGGTGAGCAAAGGTCCGGTAAGTACATGCCACCGATCGGAGCAGCTGAACCTGGCATCTAGACTGGCGAATGTGCCTCTCCGTGACGGACGTCTGAGCCACGACATCGATCCCACAGACCGCCCCCCGCAGGACGCTTGCGGGGTGTTCGGCGTCTGGGTCCCCGCTGACCAGGCGCCAAAGGCGGAAGTGAGCAAGCTCACCTACTACGGCCTGTACGCGCTACAGCACCGCGGGCAGGAGTCGGCGGGCATCGCCGTCAGCGACGGGTCACGCATCGTCGTGTTCAAGGACATGGGGCTCGTCGCCCAGGTGTTCGACGAGTCGGTGCTCAACACCCTCCGCGGCCACATCGCCGTCGGGCACTGCCGTTACTCGACGACCGGCTCGCCGACGTGGGAGAACGCGCAGCCCACGTTCCGGTCGAGCGACGCGGGCGGGCTGGCGCTCGTCCACAACGGCAACCTGATCAACACCCCGGAGCTGGCCGCGCGGCTCGAACCGGGCGTGCTGACCGCCACGACCGACACCGAGGTCCTCACGGCCCTCCTCGCCACCCGCGGCGACGACGGCCCGCTGGCGGCCGCGCGGGAGGTCCTTCCGGTCACGCGCGGCGCGTACTCCCTGGTCTTCATGGACGAGGGGACGCTCTACGCCGCCCGCGACCCCGAGGGCGTCCGCCCGCTCGTCCTCGGCGCCCTGGAGGACGGGGGCTGGGTCGTGGCGTCGGAGACCGCCGGCCTCGACATCGTCGGCGCCCGCTTCGTCCGCGAGATCGAACCGGGCGAGATGGTCGCGATCGACGGCGCCGGCGTCCGGTCCGAGCGGTTCGCCGAGGCGCGGCCGAAGGGCTGCCTGTTCGAGTACGTCTACCTGGCGCGGCCCGACACGACGATCGCGGGACGCAGCGTCCAGGCCACCCGCGTCGAGGTGGGACGCCGGCTGGCCCGCGAGCACCCCGTCGAGGCCGACATGGTCATCCCGACGCCCGAGTCGGGCACGCCGGCCGCGATCGGCTACGCCGAGGCGTCCGGCATCCCCTACGGCCAGGGCCTGGTGAAGAACTCCTACGTCGGCCGGACGTTCATCCAGCCGTCGCAGACGATCCGCCAGCTCGGCATCCGGCTCAAGCTCAACCCGCTGCGCGAGGCGATCGAGGGCAAGCGGCTGGTGGTCGTGGACGACTCCATCGTGCGCGGCAACACCCAGCGCGCCATCGTGACGATGCTGCGGGACGCGGGCGCCGCCGAGGTCCACGTCCGGATCTCCAGCCCGCCCGTCGCCTGGCCGTGCTTCTACGGCATCGACTTCGCCACCCGCGCCGAGCTGATCGCCGGGAACCTGTCGGTGGAGGAGATCCGCGACTCGATCGGCGCCGACTCCCTCGGCTACATCTCCCTGGACGAGCTCATCTCCGCGTCGCACATCGCCAAGGACAACCTGTGCCGGGCGTGCTTCGACGGCGAGTACCCCATCCCGGTGGAGGACGGCGCACGCGGCAAGCATCTGCTGGAGGTCACCTGATGGCCGGTCGCCCCTCGCCCACCTCGTACGAGGCCGCCGGGGTCGACATCGCGGCGGGTGAGCGTGCGGTGGAGCTGATGAAGTCCCGCGTGGCGCGTGCACGGCGTCCCGAGGTGGTCGACGATGCGAGCGGCTTCGCTGGGCTTTTCGATGCCTCGGCGTTGCTGCGCTACAAGCGTCCCCTGCTCGCCACGTCCACGGACGGTGTCGGTACCAAGGTCGACCTGGCCCGTCGTCTCGGCGTCTACGACACGATCGGGCACGACCTGGTCGGCATGGTCGTCGACGATCTCGTCGTATGCGGCGCCGAACCGCTGTTCATGACCGACTACATCGCCTGCGGCAAGGTCGTCCCGGAACGGATCGCCGACATCGTCGGAGGCATCGCGGACGCCTGCGCCCTGGCCGGATGCGCCCTCGTCGGCGGTGAGACAGCCGAGCATCCCGGCCTGCTGGAGGCGGACGAGTTCGACCTGGCGGGCGCCGGTACGGGCGTCGTGGAGGCGGACGAGACCCTGGGCCCCGAGCGGGTTCGCCCGGGGGACGTGGTGCTCGCCATGGCCTCGTCAGGCATCCACGCGAACGGGTACTCGCTCGTCCGCCACATCCTCGCCACGACGGACCTGACCCTCGAATCGGAGCCTTCGGAGCTCGGCCGTCCCCTCGGTGAGGCGCTTCTCACACCGACACGCATCTATGCCAAGGACTGCCTGGCTCTGATCCAGGCCGGTGGGGTACGTGCCTTCGCTCACATCACGGGCGGAGGGCTGGCCGCAAATCTGGCGCGCTCGCTACCCGCGACCGTGGACGCAGTCCTGAACCGCTCGTCCTGGGAGACACCGGCTGTGTTCCGCGTCCTCCAGGGCCACGGGGACGTTCCCCAGGCCGAGATGGACAAGACGTTCAACCTGGGCGTCGGGATGGCGGCCATCGTCGCCCCGGACAGCGCGGACGAAGCCCTCCGGCTGCTGACCTCCCGGGGCGTCCCGGCCTGGCGCCTGGGCGACATCGTCCCCGGCGACGGCACGGCGGCCCTCCACTGAGCGGGCGCGCACCGGCGGGCAAGCACTGAGCGGGCAAGCACTGAGCGGGCAAGCACTGAGCGAGCACGCGGCTGCAATGGAAGGGATGAGGCGGTGAAACGACCGGCCTTGATACAAGTTCTCCGCGCACGGCAGCCGACGCGGATGACGCGCCGGGGGCTGAGACGGCCGCAGAGCGCCTCTCAGCCCCCGGGGGTCACACGGGTACCATCAGCCGCCGAACGTGCCCTGCGGGCGACCTCGGCGGCTCTCGGAGACCATGACGAACACACCTCCATGACGAACACCTCGGCGAACATCCAGAGGTCACGACAAACGCCACCGCCCCGTGCTACGGGCGGTGGCGCACTGTCTGCCGATCAACCGGAGGTGCCGTCCTTGCGGTCCTCGGTGCCGTAGTCCTCCGCGAAGTCTGCGTACTTCTCGGCGAGCTCGTCATAGGAGTCTTCACCGGAGTCGCTGACTCCAAGTTCGCTCTTCAGGCGGTCGAGGTCCGTGTTGCCGCTGTTGTACTTGAGCTGTCGGGCAACCTTAACCTGCTTGGCCTTGGCTCGGCCGCGACCCATTGGCTCGACCCCCTCGATGGTCAGGGCTTTCGTGGGCCCATCCAAGCGCGCGTGTACCACACGAACCGGTGCCTGATGAGCCATGCGTCAGTCACGGGTACAACCGTACCCGTTTTGCGCCCGGCTCGGTACATCGACGGTACGTGGCGGCGCTTCTGTTGCTGATAACAACAGTGTATCCCGTGGTCACGGGTACGCGCCAAAGCCGCCGTGGGACGGTCGTACAGTGCCCCACGGCGGCTCTAGCAACGGTTTTGCAACGGTCTAAACAGGGTCGTGGGACCGTTCCGTCGCGTCGGCGCCCGCGCGGTGTCCGCGCAGGCTCACAGCAGGATGCCGCGCAATCGGCTGATCTCCGACATCCGGCGCTCCGCGAGCCGGTCGGCGGCGACCGCCGGCGGGACGCCCTCGTCGGCGGCCAGCGCGAAGATCTTCCGGGTGGTCTCGTAGATGCCGCTGGCGCGGGCCTTCGCGCGGTCGAAGTTGAAGCCCTCGATCTCGTCCGCGACCTGGATCACGCCGCCGGAGTTGACCACGTAGTCCGGGGCGTACAGGATGCCCCGGTCCGCGAGGCTCTTCTCCACGCCGGTGTGGGCGAGCTGGTTGTTGGCGGCCCCGCAGACCACTTTCGCCTTCAGGGCGGGCACCGTCTCGTCGTTGAGGGAACCGCCGAGTGCGCACGGCGCGTACACATCGAGGTCGGCGCGGATCATCGCGTCGCTATCTGCGACGACCTCCACCTCCGGGTGCAGCGCCCGGACGCGGTCGACGGCGGTCTCGTTCACGTCGCAGATCACGACCTCCGCGCCGTCCTCGCGCAGGTGCTCCACCAGCCGGTGGCCGACCTTCCCGACGCCCTCCACCCCGACCCGCTTGCCGCGCAGCGTGGCCGAGCCCCACATGGTCTCCGCGGCGGCGCGCATGCCCTGGTACACGCCGAACGCGGTGAGGATGGAGGAATCGCCGGCGCCGCCGTGCGCCACCGTCCGCCCGGTGACGAACTTGCACTCGCGGGCCACGACGTCCATGTCCTCGCTGTACGTGCCGACGTCGCACGCCGTGTAGTAGCGGCCGTTCAGCGACTGGACAAACCGTCCGTACGCCCTCAGCTTCGCTTCGGTCTTGTCGGTGGCCGGGTCACCGATGATGACGGCCTTGCCTCCGCCGAGGTCCAGCCCGGCCAAGGCGGCTTTGTACGCCATGCCGCGGGACAGGTTCAGCACGTCGGCGAGGGCCTCTTCCTCGGACTCGTACGGGAAGAAGCGTGTACCTCCTAGGGACGGGCCGAGCGCGGTGGAGTAGATCGCGATGATCGCGCGCAGGCCGCTGGCCTCGTCCTGGCAGAAGACGACCTGCTCGTGTCGGGGTTCGGTGCCCTTGTGGGGCGCCCCGAAGACATTAGGCACGGTAGTGCCCTCCTCTCTGTCTCTAAGATCAGCGTAGGGCGCGGGATGCCGCCCCGCCCGGACGAATCTCATGTGACGATGCGATGGTGCTTCCGTACGCCGCGTACCTACGGGTTTATGAACCGGTGACCGCCTTCCCGGAGCCAGCGCGGACCTTATGGACGGTCTACGCCGACTCCAGGCGGCGCCCGCGGCGAATCCACGCGCTCGGCGTGGAGCACCGCGACGCCGCGCTGAGGATGACCGGCTCACCGCCGGAGGTCGTGCCAGAGCGCGAGAGCAGGGACGCCTACGTCCGCCGCCTCGAAGACATGATCTACGTGTGCCCCTGGGAGACGCGGCTGCGCTCCTGGCTGGCGTTCGAGCGCTTCAGGAACGAGCACGCCGCCGGTGTGGCGGCGGCATTCGTCCCCCCGCCCCTGTCGGAGCGGGTGATGAGCGACTTCGAGCAGTGGAAGCGCGCGGGCCGGTCCCTCCAGCCGCACATACTCACGAGCACCTGGCACGTCCCGCTGGACTGGTTCGTGCCGTTCGCGCGGACCGAGCGGTCCCTGATGCTCGGCACGCCGGAGACGGGCTACCGCAAGGCCGACGACGCGTCGGGGGAGCACGCGCCGGAGGAGCCCGCGTCCGAGGGGCACGCGTCTGAGGAGCACGCGTCTGAGGAGCACGGGGGCAATGGCCCGGCGACGGCCGCGCCGGTCCGTACCCTCCTCTACGTCACCTCGATGGGCGAGGCGCGCAGGCGGGTCTCGGCCGCGCTCCCCGTGGTGCGGGAGAATCTCGGCGACGGCACGGGCGACGTGTACCTCCTCTCGGCCGGGCGCCTGGAGACGCTGGCCCGGTGGCTGGGCGGCTTCGACCCCCGCGCGCTCGTCGAGCTCGACTACGGCGGCCTCGTCCACCTGCTGGACGACCGGACGCTCCGCGCGGACGAGTCGGTGGCCGAGATGGCCGTGGCCCTCACCGGGATGGAGCGCGGGGAGGCCGAGCTGACCGTGGCGATGTACAAGCGCCTCCTCGCCCGCTGGCGGCCCGTCCGCGCACTTGAGACGGCGAACTAAAACAAATTTCCCGAATCCCTGCGCGATACGACTATACGTGTCGCTAGAATCACTCAGCGTGACTCGATGGCCATCGCGCAGGGGCGGCACGCCGCATCCGGGGGGATGTTTGCACGCAACTACCGCCAGGAACTTGCTTGTTGCGCTGAGTGGTGGCAAGGTTACACGTTGTGATGTCATAGTGGCTCTTTCGGGCCATAGGGGACATCAGTGACCGCGCGAGGATCAATCGCAGGATCGCTGTCATCGGTCCACGGAGGAGAGGCCGCAAACATGTCAGCACGTACGCCAGAGGCCGAGCCCCTGCTGACGCCGGCGGAGGTGGCGACGATGTTCCGCGTCGACCCCAAGACCGTCACACGGTGGGCGAAGGCGGGAAAGCTCACGTCCATCCGGACTTTGGGGGGGCACCGCCGCTATCGCGAGGCGGAGGTGCGGGCGCTGCTCGCGGGAATCCCGCAGCAGCGGTCGGAATAACCGTGTCCGCTGCGCCGCCCCCGGCGTCGGGAGCCCGATGGCCCCCCGACACCGAGGGCGGCGCGGTGCTAACGCAGGCCAGGCTCTGTCAACGCAGTCCAGGCCCACTTCGCTCGCTGGCGCTCGCTACGTGACCTGGCCTGTGCGAGCGCCGCATCGCTTCGCGATCTTCCCGGCGAGGCTCGCCTTCGGCGTCGTCTCGCCGCTCAGGTAACGCGCTCGCGTGCGTGGCCGGGGTAGTCGCAGAGGCGAGTGCGCTCGTCGGGTGGTTGCTCCGTTACCGGCCGGGTGCGGGTGCGGTCATCCCGGTGAGGCTTCGGCGTCGCTTCGCGGATGAGCGCTGGCGGGTGCGGGTGTGCTTGGTGGGGGCTCTGGGGCTGGGGAGTTCC
>NZ_SMKB01000260.1:0-9522 GCF_004348575.1 Actinomadura sp. 7K534 | reverse complement strand
GGAGGGACGGGCGGCGCACCTGCCAGTCCCCCGGGCCCCGGACCTCCTCGGCGGCGACCCAGCGCGCGGCCCGGAGCAGGGCCGGGTCGCCCGGCGGCGTCCCCGCGTCGGAGAGGGCGTTCATCGCCAGGACCGTGTCCCAGACCGGCGACTGGCACGCCTCCAGGCGGCGGCCCTTCTCGTCCCGGATCGTGAACCGGTCGAGCCCGCCGAGGCCGCGCCGGATGATCGGGTGGTCGAGGCCGTAGCCCAGCTCGTGCAGGGCCATCAGCGAGTACACCCACGGCGGCTGGATGCCGCCCCAGCAGCCGTCGGCCTCCTGCCGGGCGATGATCCATTCGGCGGCGCGGCGCAGCGCGGCGGTGCGCAGCGGCCGGACCGGGCGCTTCTCGTACACGTGCAGGGCGCGGTCGAGTGCGGTGAACACCCGTCCCCAGCCCTTCGCGTCCTGCGCGGGACGCACCCCTGACCGCAGCTCGGCCAGGTCGAACGGCAGCGTCCGGACGGGACGCAGCGACCCGAGGACCGTCAGCGGGACGATCGTCTGCCGCGCCCAGCACGCCCAGTCGTAGACGTTCAGCGGCACCCGGCTCGGCAGGCACATCAGCTCGGGCGGCATGACGGGCAGGTCGTCCCAGGACCACTGCCCGAACAGCGCGAGCCAGATGCGGGTGAACACGCGGCTCGCCTCGATCCCGCCGGCCTCCCGCACGTAGCCGGCGGCACGCCGCATGTGCGCGGTGTCGGCGGGGTCGCCTGCCAGCCGCAGCGCGACGTACGCCTCGATCGTGGTGGACAGGTCGGGCGGGCCGCCGAAGAAGTTCGCCCACGTGCCGTCGTCGCGCTGCCGCGACCGGATCCAGCGCGCCGCCTCGCGGGTCTCGCCGTCGGTGCGGATGCCGAGGAACTGGCGGAGCAGCAGGTCCTCGGCGTCCATGGTCACGTTGGTCTCCAGCTCCGCCTTCCACCAGCCCTCGGGCGACTGCAGGCCGAGCAGGTGGTCGCGGGCGGCCTCGACGGCCGCCGCCGCCGCGCCGGTGAGTCCCGGCGCCTCGATCGTGGTCATGGAGCGCTCCCTTCCCTCCCGGTCAGTGGTTCCGCGCGGACGAGCGGAGGTGCCGGCGGACGAGGCGGGCGGCGGTGAGGCCGCTGCGCACGGCGCCCTCCATCGTGTCGGGCCAGCCCGTGTCGGTCCACGCGCCGGCGAGGAACAGCCACGGCAGCCGGGTCGCGGACGCGGGGCGCAGCGCGCCGCTGCCGGGGCTCTGCCGGAACGTGGCGTGCCGTTCCCGCGTGACGAAGAAGTCGGTGACGCGCGCCCGGCGGGCGGCCGGGAACAGCCGCGCCAGTTCGGCGAGGTACTCCCGGCGCAGCTCCGCGGTCGGCGTGTCGATCCGGTCGTCGGCCGCCGACACCGAGACCGCGAGGTACTGGCCGCCGGTCAGGCCGCTCACCGCGGTCCGGTCGAACACCCACTGGACGGGCGAGCCGACCGCCGCGGCGAACGGCACGTCCATGACCGGCCGGTCGTAGACGGCGTGGACGTTGACGATGGGGCTGGAGCCGAGGCCCGCCCAGCGCTCCCGGTCCGGGCACGCCTCCGCCGGGACGAGCCCGGCCGCCTGCCGGTGCGGCACCGCGACGACGACGGCGTCGGCGGTGACCGGGGCGCCGTTGACCACGAGCTTCGGCCCGGCCTCGATCGCCGTCGCCTTCGCGCCGAGGTGGATCCGGCCGCCGTCCCGCTCGACCTTCGCCGCCGCGACGGTGCCGTGCAGGTCGCCGAGCGGGACGGACGCGACGCCGATGTCCGCGGCGTCGGACCGGCCGAGCAGCGCCGTCTGGCAGACCATGGCGGCGGGGCCGAGCGCGGCGTCGTCCAGCCCGATGTTGAGCGCGGCGGTCACGAACAGCTCCCACAGCGCCCGCCGGGCTTCCGGCCGCTGCCCGTGGCGGGCGAGCCAGCGGCCCATGGCGATCCCGTCGAGGGACGGGTCGGCGGGGTCGAGGCGCTGGAGCGCCAGCGACGCGCGGACGGCGCGCAGCCGGTCGGCGGGCGGGAGCAGCGCGTAGCGGGCGAGCGCGGGCATGAAGTGCAGCGGGCCGGGCGCCTTGGCGCGGCGGAGCCGGCCGTGCGGGCCGTCCGGGGTGAGGACGCGGACGTCGAAGCGGTCCTGGACGTCGACCCGGTCCAGCGCGTCCAGCCGCTCCAGCAGCCCCCGGTACGCCGTGCAGCACTTCAGGAAGATGTGCTGGCCGTTGTCGACGGTGAGCCCGTCCCGCTCGAAAGAGTGCGTGGCGCCGCCGAGCCGGGGGCGCGCCTCGTAGATCGTCGTCCGCACGCCCGTCTCCTGCAGCGCCAGCGCCGCCGTGATGCCGGCGAGGCCGCCGCCGACGATGGCGACGTGCCCTTCCCTGTCTCCCGCGCCGCTCATCGGCGGAGCCCCGCCATCGCCTTGGCGGACACTGCGGCCTTCTCCCAGCCCGGCAGGGACGTGCGCGTCTCCAGCGCCGCGACGGGATCGGCGGTGATGCGCCTCAGCAGCTGCCGGTAGATGCCCGCCATCGCCCCGGCGCAGGCCGCGCTGCGGCGGTCGAGCATGGGCAGCAGCTTCAGCCCGGTGGCGTACCACTCCTCCGCCCGGGACGCCTCGAACCGGACGAGCGCCGCAAGCCGCTCCGGCGGGTCGGCCGGGCGGCCGTGCTCGTCCCGGTGCAGCGTGCACCCGAACCGGGCGAGGTCCTTGGCCGGGAGGTAGACGCGCCCGTTCTGCCCGTCCTCCCGGACGTCCCGCAGGATGTTCGTGAGCTGCAGCGCGACGCCGAGCGCGTCGGCGCGCGGGACGGCCGTCGCCGGGTCGGCGGTGCCGAACACGCCGAGCGACAGGCGGCCGACGGCGCCCGCGACGCACCGGCAGTACCACAGCAGGTCGTCGAAGGTGTCGTAGCCCGCGCCGCGGACGTCGGCCTCGCAGCCGTCGATGAGCTCCCCGAACGCGTCGAGCGGGATCGGGTGGCGGCGCGCCGCGTCGGCCAGCGCCACCAGCACGGGATCGGCGGGATGGGCGGCCGGGTCGGCGAGCCGGGCGCGCTCGTCCGCCAGCTTCGCGAGCCGGTCCGCGGCCGGTGCCCCGTGGTCGTCGCCGATGTCGTCGATCCGCCGGGCGAAGGCGTAGACGGCGCTCAGCGCCCGGCGTTTCGGGCCGGGGAGCAGCCGGATCCCGTAGGCGAAGTTGCGCGCCTGCGAACGGACGACCGCCGCGCAGTGCCGGTAGGCGCCGGCCGTCCCCACTCCGGCCTCGTCCATCTCGTCAGCTCCTTCCCAGCGTCCGCGACCACTCGGCGAGCAGCCGCGCCTTCCTCGGGCGCGGGGGGCCTCCCAGGACGTCGTACGCCTCGCGCTCCAGCGCGGCCAGCGCCGCCCGGCCGCCGGCGATGTAGCCCGCGACGGCGATCCGCGCGAAGCCGCGGAGCCGGCCGGTCAGCGCCTCGCCCTCGTCCAGCAGCCGCGCCGCCCGGCCCGCCTGGAGGGCGAGCACGCCCCGCAGCCGGGTCGGGGTGACGGCGGCGGCCAGGTCGTCCTCCGCGCACCCGAACCGGCGCAGGTCCTCGGCCGGGAGGTAGACGCGGCCGTTGCGGAGGTCCTCGCCGGCGTCCTGGCAGTGCTCGATGATCTGGAGCGCGCTGCAGACCCGGTCGGACAGCGCGATCCGGCCGGGGGTGGCGGCGCCGAACACGTGCAGGACGATGCGCCCGACCGGATCGGCGGACAGCGTGCAGTAGCCGAGCAGGTCGCCGAACGTCTCGTAGCGGGTGACCTCCTGGTCGCGGCGGTTGGCCTCCAGGAGGCGGCGGAAGGGGTCCGCCGGGATGGAGCCGGCGGTGACCGTCCGGGCCAGGTCGCGCATCACCGGGAGCTCCGGGCGGGCGCCCGCGTAGATCCGGTCGAGGTCGCGCTCGACCAGGTCGAGCAGCGCGGGCCGCTCGGCGGGCGGCGCCTCGTCGCCGATGTCGTCCACGAGCCGGGCGTAGCCGTACACGTTGAGGAGGTGCGCGCGGTACCGCGCCGGCAGCAGGCGCGTGGCGACGGGGAAGTTCTCCCCGGCCTGGAGTTCGTCCCGGGACCGGCGTTCCTCGGTCCCATTCCACAAGCGCTCGCGGACGGACATGGCGTTCCTTCGACGGCGGCGGCGAGGAGGGCGTCAGTGATGCCCGGTAACCGGATGGCCGGCCGGTAAACACGGGCGTCGCGGGAGGCCCCTGTGCCGTACGTCCCCGGAGTGCCGTGCGATTCCTCCCGAATATCCATTATTTATGGATATAGGCCGGAAGTGGTCAGCCGGGAGTGCGTGATCGCGGATCCGGCCGCCCGGTTGGCGTGGAACGGTCCGAAGAAAAAGGCCGGTGGGAACGGCCTGCTCGAATGGCTCAGTAGGTGGCGAGGATGCCGGCCAGAATGCGCGGCGTGTGCTCGGGAGGGGACGCCTCGGTCACCAGGGTGTTGAAGACGTGCCAGTGCCGCTCGACCTCCTGCGGCCGGACGGGGTACACGCCGCTGTTCGCCCGCTCCAGGTACACCATGTCGGGCAGGCCCTGCTGCGGGAACCGGACGAGGGTGAGCGGCCCGTCGCCGGCGACGCGCCCGCAGATCCCGAACGGCGCGATCTGCACGGTGACGTTCGGCCGCCGGCACAGCTCGACGATGTGCCGGATCTGGGCGCGCATCGTCTCCGGGTCGCCGATCGGGCGCCACAGCGCCGCCTCGTCCAGCACCGCCCACAGGTTGAGCGGGCGCGGGCGGCGGCGCAGCACCCGCTGGCGCCGCATCCGGAACTCCACGCGCCGCTCGACCTCCGCCTCCGGGGCGACGCGCCGGATCAGCGCGCGGGCGTAGTCCTCCGTCTGCAGCAGGCCGGGGACGAACTGGGCCTCGAACGTGCGGACCAGCTTGGCCGCCTGCTCGGCGCTCAAGTAGGGCCGCACCCACGCCGGGACGATGTCGCCGTCCGCGTGCCACCAGGGGCGCGCGTTCGCCTGCTCGGCGAGGGCCAGCAGCGTGGCGCGCTCGTCGTCGTCCACGCCGTAGAGGGTGAGGAGTTCCGCGACGTCGCCGGGCTTGCATCCCGAGCGGCCGAGCTCGAGCCGGGCGATCTTGGAGCCGGAGCCGCCGATCGCGCGCGCCGCGTCCCGCCGGGCGATCCCGTGCGCCTCCCGCAGCGCGCGGAGGCGCCGCGCCAGGAGCTTCCGGGGGACGAGCGGGTCTCCCTGCGCGTCGATGGACCGTGTTCTGCCGGTACTCGTGGTTCTGCCGGTACTCGTGACGGAGGCCAACGGGACTCCTCGTCGGGGGACGGGCGAGGCATCAAGGAACGGAGCGGACGAACGGCTCACTATACCTTCACTGATCGCGTCGGCCGGGGAACGGTGAGCGACCTTCCGCGGAGGCTCCCGCGCGCCTTCCGCGGGCCGCGGCGAAGCGCCGCCGGGGCCGGCGGTGGCGTGCCGGTCACGCTGCGTCAGGGTTTGCGGGCCACCCCGCAGAGGGTGGGGAGATCCTCGGCCTCGCCGCCGACCTCGGGGCGCCAGGCCCCGCTCGTCACCAGCCCCGGCTCCTCCATCTCCAGGCCGTCGAAGTAGCCGCGGATGAACTCCGGGCTGCGGAGCCGGAACGGGATGGCCCCGGTCTCGTCGTAGGCGTGCTGCGCGGCGTTGAACGCCTCGTTGGTGTCGGTGGAGTCGTGCAGGATCAGGTAGCTGCCGGACGCGAGCGGCTCCATCAGCCCGCGGACGACCCCGAGCGCCTCGCCGGGGTCGACGATGTGCCCCATGACGCCGATCAGCATCAGCCCGACCGGCTGCGACAGGTCGAGCAGCTCCGCCGCCTGCGCCATGATCGTCTTGGGGTCGTGCAGGTCGGAGTCGATGTAGGCGGTGCGGCCCTCGCCGGAGCCGGTCAGCAGCGCGCGGGCGTGCGCGAGGACGAGCGGGTCGTTGTCGACGTAGACGACCTTCGTGCCGGGTGCGGCGCGCTCGGCCATCTCGTGCGTGTTGTCCATGGTGGGCAGGCCCGTCCCGCAGTCCATGAACTGGCGGACGCCGCGCTCGGCGGCGAGGAACCGGATCGCGCGGGCCATGAAGTAGCGGCCGGCGCGCGCGATCGGGACGATGCCCGGGTAGAGCGCGACGTACTGGTCGCCGGCGATCCGGTCGACCTCGTAGTTGTCGGTGCCGCCGAGCCAGTAGTTCCAGATCCGGGCCGACTGCGGAACGTCGGTGTTGATCTTCGTCTCCGCGCCCCGGTCGGGGCCGTTGGGGGATTCCGTCATCGGGCCGGCGCTCCTTTCGGTGATGCGGCTCTGCACTCAGGGGCAAACGTAGACCGGCCCGGCCGGGCATGACCAGAAATTGAAAATTCGGTCCCGACCGCTTTGCCATTGAGGACATTGGCGGATACGCAGCGTAGGTGCGGCGCCGAGGGGGAAGTGGCACCGGAGACCACGGGTATAAGGGTGAACCTTCCGGATGCCGCTTACGGGCCCGTTGCACGTCCCGCCGGAATGATCACTTACGGACGCGCCAGTATGCCGTCACCGATTCCACAGGGAGACCGCACCCGCCCGCCGGGCGTTTCCCGGCCGACATTCCTGACATTTCACCCAGTTACCCGGAAAACCCGCGCGAACCGACATTCAGTTCGTCGGCCCCGCCCAGACCGCGATGGCCAGCGCGACCCGGTCCTCGAACTGGAGCGGGTTGCGGCCCGTGAGCGACTCGATCCGCGCCAGCCGGTGGCGGAGCGTGTTCGGGTGCAGGAACAGGGAGCGGGACGTGGCGCCAACCGCGCCCCCCATGGCGAGGAAGGTGCTGAGCGTCTCGACGAGCCTCGTGCCGTGCGCGTTGTCGTACTCCCGCAGCGGCCGGGCGATCTGCTCGGCGAACGGGGACACCTGGTCGGGGGTGAGGCGGCGCAGCAGGGCCGGGAAGGTCGCCAGGTCGGCGCCGCGGACGACGCCGCCGGTCCGGCGCGCGACCTCCAGGGCGGCGACGCTCTCGGCCAGCGACAGCGCCAGGTGCTCCAGGGGGCCGGGGCTGCCCACCCCGGCCGGTTCGGCCCAGACGTGCTCCTCGCTGCCGATGAGGATGGCCGTGTCGCCGTCCACCCCGAGGAGCCCCGGCAGGTCGTTCTCCGGGACGTCCATCGCGATCGCGAGCAGCGAGCCGTGGTCGAGCCCGGTCTCGTCGATCCGGGCGCGCAGCACCTCGGCGGACGCGTGCCCCTCCCGGATCATGCGCAGCAGCCGCCCGGTCTCCTCGCGCTCGTGCCGCTCGTCGTGGGTGGAGGCGAGCCGCTCGGCGAACCACTCGGTGAAACTGAGGAACGGGACCTCGGGCGGGACCGCCATGAGCGGCAGGCCGAGGCGCTCGCAGACCCGGCACAGGGCCTCCGGGACGTCCTCGGTCACGTCGCCGACGCCGTAGCCGATCGCGCTGGCGCGGCTGGCCTTGACCGAGCCGGCGAACGCGACGCACGAGTCCGCGTCCCGCAGCGACGCGCCGACCGTCAGGACGACCTCGTTGCCGCGCAGGTACGGGCCGGGGTCGAGCAGCTCGGTCGAGTGGGCCCAGCGGATCGGCCGGTCGAGGCCGCTCTCCCCCGCGACGAGGCGCAGCCGGAAGCGCGGCACCTCGAGGAGCTGCCGGACGGTGAGGCGCAGCACCGCGGGTTCGCTGGTCACAGCCTCAGCCTCTCATTCCGCCCCGGCGGTGCGGGCCGGCCGCTCCGTGATCATGACCGTGTCTTGGAGAAGGGCACGACAGCCCGGCGTCCCGCGGTGCATTTGGCCAAGAAATCGCCATGTCCCTTGCCACCTGGGCTTATGGCGCGTTTGCCTGTTGTCTTCCCGACTGTGCGGAGGTTCGATGCGGGAGCGAGTGGCACTCGTCACCGGGGCGGCGAGCGGGATCGGCGCCGCGATGGTGCGCGAGCTGGCCGGGCGCGGCTGGACGACGGCCGGACTGGACCTCGCCCCGGCCGAGGACGCCCACCACTCCGTCGGGGTGGACGTGGCCGACCCGGCGCAGGTGAGCGCCTCGATCAAGCGGGTCGAGCGCGAGCTGGGGCCGATCGAGGCGGCGCTGTGCGCGGCCGGGCACTACGCGATCGTCCCGGTGTCCGACATCGACTGGTCCGAGTGGCGGCGGATGCTCCGCGTGCACCTGGGGGGCGTGGTGAACGTGTGCAAGGCCGTCGCGCCGGGGATGGTGGTGCGCGGCGAGGGGAGCATCGTCGCGGTCACGTCCGATCTGGCGATCGGCGGCGGGCACGCCGAAGCGCACTACGCGGCGGCCAAGGGGGCGGTGATCGGCCTCGTCCGGTCGCTGGCGGTGGAGCTGGCACCCGCCGGCGTGCGGGTCAACGGGCTGGCGCCCGGCCCGACCGACACCCCGCTGCTGTCGGCCAATTCGCCCTGGCGGCGGCCCTCCTACGTGCAGACCCTCCCGGCCGGGCGGCTGACGGCGCCCGAGGAGGTCGCGCTCGCCGCCGCCTTCCTGGTCGAGGACGCGACGTTCTGCACCGGGGAGATCCTGTCCCCCAACGCCGGGGCGGTGATCTAGATGACCGTCGCACTGGTCACCGGCGCGGCGGGCGCGCTCGGCGCCGCGATCGCCCGCCGGCTCGCGGGCGACGGCCACCAGGTCGCCCTCAACGACCGTCCCGGCCGGGACGTGTCCGCGCTCGCCGCCGAGCTGGGCGGGGTGGCGGCGCCCGCGGACGTCTCCGACCCCGCCGCCGTCGAGGCGATGGTCGGGGACGTCGAGCGGCAGACCGGCGGGTACATCGGGATCCTCGTCGCCGGGGCGGCCCGGCTGACGGTGGCGCCGTTCGCCGAGCACGACCTGGACGACTGGTGGCGGGTCATCGACGTCAACCTCGGCGGGACGTTCGCGTGCGCCCAGGCCGTCATGCCGGGCATGGTCGAGCGCGGCGGCGGCCGGATGGTGCTGATCTCGTCCGAGTGGGGGCTGATCGGCTGGCCGGACACGACCGCCTACTGCGCGTCCAAGGCCGGGGTGATCGCGCTCACCAAGTCGCTCGGCCGCGAACTCGGGCCGCTCGGCATCGCGGTGAACGCCATCGCGCCGGGCGCCGTCGACACCCCCTTGCTGGAGGTGGACGCGGCCGCGGCGGGGGTCTCCGTCGCGGAGATCCGCTCCCGGTACGTCGGCCGGACCCCGCTCGGGCGCATCGCCTCGCCCGAGGAGGTCGCCGAGTCGGTCGCGTTCCTCGCCGACGCGCGGCTCCCGACCCTCCTGGGCCAGGTCCTGCACGTCAACGGCGGCACCACCAGGGCACGCGCGTGATCTTCCGGGGGTGAGTTCCTCCGCGCCCGGGGAGGCCGGCGGACGGCCGGGACGGGGCGTTCGCAAGTGACCGGCGATTTCACCGATGTTCGCGGGGCGGGCGGCTGCTGACAATGACGGCGTCCTGGAGCCTCCCCCGGCTCCACCCCCGTTCGGGAG